>DAOUPR010000308.1 GCA_030626065.1 Clostridium sp.
CACCTGGATGAACAACTATATAATTTGCACCTAATGCTTCTGTACGTAAAATTTCCTTTTTAAAAAATGTTTTAGCTAAATCATAGGTATTGTCTTTATAAGAAGCCATATTAATTATATAAGGAGCATGAACAACGATATCTGAAAGACCATGTTCTGCCATATATGCCTTGCCTTCTTCGACTTGTAAATCTTCAATTGCTTTTCTTCGTGTATTTTGTGGTGCACCAGTGTATATCATAAATGTATCTGCGTCATAACTGGCTGCTTCTTTTGCTGCACCTAATAATCCTTTGGAAATGGAAACGTGTGAACCTAATTTTAGTGTCATAATGAACCTACCTTATATTTTAATTACTAGCATTGTAGTTTGTTTTTTATATTATAACTAATTTGAATTGTAATATCAAACTAGATTAAATTTGCTTAAGCAATACAAGCTGAAATGTTAAAATTATTGGTAGCTATATAACTTAAATAGAAAAGATATCATTTAGTAAAACCATTAAAAAAATGAACGAAATATTTCAGGCTTACGTATTATTATAAACAACTCTTTAAAATAATTTAATATTTACTTAATCCCGAAAATGGTGGTAAAATAAAGAAAACAATAAAAGGAGTGACTTCATGCATTATAGTGAATATAAATCTATTCTTTCAGCCAAAAATGGTATAAATATATACCGAGGTTGTAGTCATGGATGCATTTATTGCGATAGTAGAAGTAGATGTTACAACATGAAACATTCTTTTATTGATATTGAAATTAAAAAAAATGCACCACAAATGCTTGGGAATGAATTAAAGCGTAAACGGAAAAAACATATGATTAGTACAGGTGCTATGTGTGACCCATACATTCACATCGAAGAACAACTTTTGTATACAAGGAAGTGCTTAGAAGTTATCGACAAGTATGGTTTTGGGCTTTCAATATTAACAAAATCTAATAGAATATTGCGAGATTTAGATTTACTCAAAAGTATAAATAAAAAATCAAAATGCGTTGTACAGATGACATTGACTACGGCTGACGAAAAATTATGCCGTATTTTAGAACCTAATGTGTCAACTACAAAAGAACGTTTTGAAACCTTGAAGATACTACAGGAAAATGGAATTCCTACAGTAGTTTGGTTATCACCATTTTTACCCTTTATAAATGACGATGAAGAAAATTTCAGGAAGCTTCTTAATTATTGCATTGAAGCAAAGGTTTATGGTATTTTATGTTTTGGAATTGGTGTAACCTTGAGAGAAGGAAACAGAGAGTATTTTTATAAAAAGTTAGATGAACATTTTCCAAATATGAAACAAAAATATATTAAGACCTTTGGAAATTCCTATGGGTGCCACAGTGAAAACCACAGTAAGCTGATGAGAATTTTGTATTCAGAATGTAAAAAGAATAATATTTTAGTAGGGGCAGATAATATTTTTTCTTATTTAAACACCTACGAGGATAAAAATGAATATGATCAAATAAGTATGTTTTGAAAGATTAAATTAAGCGGGGTTACAATTTTATTGGGTAGAGTAATCCTAATTATGATAAAGGGAAACAATATTTTAAAACATAGACTAATAAAAAAACTAAGATGCATAAATAGAGCATCTTAGTTTTTTATGTTCAATAATGGCTAATTAGTTATAAAGTACATGAATAAAATATTCAATATATAAAAAAAACTAAAATAGTAATTGAAAAGTATTACAAGATAGTATATTATATAGTTAACTGGTAAAGTAAACCGGTTAACTAACGAAAGAGAACTTATAAAGGTTAAAAGGAGTTGAGGGTTTGAATAAGGTTTGTATTGTAGGTAGTGTGAATATGGATGTTGTTTTATCAGTTCAATCCATGCCAAAAGAAGGAGAAACAATATTTTCAGATTCTATGAAATTGATACCTGGAGGAAAAGGCGCAAATCAAGCAGTAGCAGCTGCAAGATGTGGAGCAAAAGTAAGTATCATTGCCAAAACTGGGCAAGATGCAAATGGAAAAATATTAGTTGATGAGTTAAAAAAGGATGACATAGATATTTCAGCTATATATCAAGACGTAAATAACCCTACAGGAACAGCGATTATAACGGTGGATAGTAAAGGTAAAAATTCTATAATTGTAGTTTCAGGATCTAATATGCAATTGACTAAAGACGAAATAATGCAGTCCAAAGAAATAATAGCCGATTCTGATATTGTAATAGCTCAATTTGAAACACCAGTTGAGACAAGTATAGAGGCTTTTAAAATTGCAAAAGCTAACAATAAGATAACTATATTAAATCCTGCACCAGCAAAAGAAATTAAAAATGAACTCCTACAATATACAGATATAATAATTCCTAATGAAACTGAAACCTGTACACTTACAGGAGTAGAAGTAAATGATTTAGAAAAAGCAAAAGAGGCAGGACATGAACTTATAAATAGAGGCGTTAAATATGCGATTATAACACTTGGAGAAAAAGGAGCAGCTTTAGTAGGAAAAGATAATGCAGAAATTATTCCAGCGTTTAAAGTAAAAGCAGTGGATACAACAGCAGCAGGGGATAG
>DAOUPR010000249.1 GCA_030626065.1 Clostridium sp.
ATTAAAGTACCAAAAGGATTTGTTGATAATAGCAAAGCTACTAACAAAGAAATATTAAAGAGAATTATTGCATATAGTCTTCCTATTCTTATATGTGTTGGACTCCAATATTCTGGTGATCTTGTTGATATGAAAGTAGTTATGCAGAGACTTTCAAGTATCGGGTTAACAAAAGTGATTAGAAGTGAAAGATATGCGGTACTAAGATCATATAGAACACTTATTGGTATTCCTATTGCATTAGTTTCTGCACTGGCGGTATCGATATTACCATCTTTGTCAGGGGCCCATTCCTTAAAAAATAAGGAATTATTAAATAGTAAAATAAATTATGCTTTTAGATTTTGTTATCTTGTGGCTATTCCATCTGCGGTAGGTTTAGCAGTGCTTAATAAATCAATAATAAAACTTCTTTTTTTTGAAGATATTATAGGTTATAATTTAGAATTGGCTGGATATATGTTGATTTTGGGTGGAGTAATTTTAATTTTGCAGTCAACAGTTCAAATACAGATTACAATACTTCAAAGCATAGGGAAATTGTATACATCTACAATTTATATGTTGATTGGAGTGGGGTGTAAAATTATTGCGGATTATATTTTTGTAGGAATACCTTCAATAAACGTATTGGGTGCAGTTATTGGTAATTTCTTTATGTTTAGCATACCTTTAATATTAAACTATAGAAAAGTAAATAGAGAATTAAAGGTTAAAATTAATTTGATACAGCATATGATTAAGCCTTTGTTAGCATCAGGTCTAATGGGGATAATTGTATACGGGATTTATCAGGTGTTTTCAGTACTTATAGCTAATTTCAATATAGGATACTGGAATAATGCTATATCAACTGTGATTGCAATTGGTACAGGCGTTATTACATATGTGTATGGCCTTGCATTATTTAGAGGCATTAAAAAAGAAGACCTAGACGTATTACCAGCTAAATTTAAAAGGCTTATGCCTAAATTTATAATGGATAAAATAGCTTAGTTACAAGGAAGCTTGTTTTAATAAGTAATGCGTAAATAAAAGAACCCTATAGGAATAGAGTCTAAAAAGTCTAGTCTGTAGGGTTCTTTTATTTAGATATAGTTTAGAAGATTGTTGATAGTTAAAGTATCATTAATTAGCAATTAGCAATTAGCAATTAGCAAATAAAGATTTTCTGACCAAAGGGAAGAAAATCATCCATAATTGTGCATTGTAAATTGTGAATTGTGCATTGTATTTAATTAGTATCATTCCTTTTTAGTATAAAATAATGAGTTTAAGTAGAAGAACAATATAAAGCCTGCAAAAATCATAAAAATAACTTTGAATTTGAAGAAATTTGTTGTGAATAATGTGTTTGTAATATTTATTAATAAATAAATTAAAATACTGATCAAGAAGCTGTTAAAGATTCTTGAAGCGCTAAAGTCTATAGATAATTTTTTGTTAATTTCATAAAGATTTAAAATTAAGGAGGTTAAGCTTGTTATAAGTAAACTGATTCCATATCCCATAATATTTATTTGTGGAATTGAAGTTAATAGGAACAAAAGTAATAATTCTTCAACAGAGGTTATGAGGGAATTTTTAAGTAAAACACTTTGTTTCCCAAGTCCATTAAGTATGCTATAAGTAGTTGCTGCGACGAAAGTAAAAGGAGCTGAAATGGAAGCAAATTTTATATAGTAGCCTAGGTCTAATCTGTTATAAAAAAGGTATCCTAGTTCATTTGGAATACTTAAACATATTACCATTGTGGCAAGTCCTAATAGAAAAGAAATACTAATTACTTGGTGAATTCTTTTTTCAAGAGTATAGTAATCTTTTTTAGTTAAACTTTCTGAAATATCAGGAATTAAGACCATTGCCATTGACATAATTACGATAATAGGGAAATATATAATTGTTAGTGCCATTCCAGAAAATTTACCTATCATACCTAAAGCAACACCATGATCAAAACCAGCTTTTGTCAATCTAATAGGGATAATAAGGGTAGATACAGTAGAGATTGCAGTTGATAAAAAACCATTAATGCATAAAGGTACTGACATAATCAATACATCAAATAAAAGTTGAGCATTTCCTTCTTTTTCTATAGTGTATTTAGTCATTTTATTTTTTTTATTCTTATCTATTCTATAAAAAATATATAACAACAAAAAGCTGAGTAATTCTCCACAGGCAAGAGCTCCGTATACAGCAGATACAGTGTTTTCTATACCATCTAAAGAAAAATAATTTATGATTATTACTACTGATATTATTCGAGTGGTTTTTTCAAATATATCGATTATTGCAGGTGTTTTTACGTTATATGTACCATAAAAATATCCTTTTATTATTGAAGATAGTGCAACAAAAATTAAAGCAAAAGAAATAAACCATAGGCTATATAAACTTCTAGAATCTTTTATAATGCTAATTGATATGTATTTTGTATTTAAAAATAATAGAACTACGATTATTGCAGACCATATGAAGTCGAATATCAATGTAATTTTAATTGTTTTATGTAAATTACTATTATCATTTTTACTTAAAAAAGCAGAGGATTGCTTTGATATTGCGGTTACCATACCGCCACAAACTAAACAAGCAAAAACATCATAAATCGGCATTATAAGTGCATAGAGTCCCATGCCCTCTGCGCCTAGTTTACGGGATAAAATTATTGAAAAAATAAATTTCAAAATTCCCGTTGTGGAATTTGTTAATGTCAGCACTATTGAGTTTCTAAAAAATTTATCTTTAAACATAAAAATCCCCTCACATAATCAGTTAATATTAATACTTATGTGAAGGGTTTTTGTTTTATACTAAGCTTGTTTTTAAATAATAAACTTTATGTTTAATGCACAGCCTTTTAGAAAATAAGTAATGTGAAGTGTGAAGAGTGGAGTGTGAAATGATGGATGATTTCCTCATTCTTCGAAAATCTTTAATTAAATAGTCGATTTTGCGTAGCAAAATCATTTTTAACTTCACACTTCACATTTCACTCTTATTTTTAAAAAGAACTATTGTCCATTCGCTTTTAATACGTTATTCTGATGAGTAGTACTTAATGAATTACTTACGTGACTCGTAGAATTGTAAAAATACATATCAATATGGCCATCAAGTCCGTTAGTATAAACATCAGTAGATGAATGAGGCATACCTGTTACACTTACTGCTAATTGATAGTTTGTACCATTTTGATTAAAATATAATACCATAGGTCTCATTGCAGACCAAGACCAAGTTGGATAGATTTTTTCTAGTTTATCTGTATCAGCTTTTGTTAAAGTAACAATATCAGCATGATTAGAACCACCATAGTATTTTATATTAAAGGTTATTCCAGTTTGTATATCTTTTAAAGTAGCTACTTGTCCGACTGTGAAAATTCTTCTTGCATTTGTCCAATCATATAAATCTCCATAATTATTATTAGATCTTTTTTTCATCATAGTAATTCCAACTGGTGAAACTACTTCGGTGGAATCTACAGGAATAGTGATGATTTGACCCGGCATTAATATTTCAGTTGCAAGTTTATTAGATTTAACAATAGCATCCATAGTAGTATTATGGTGTTGAGCAATTGTCCACAAATTATCTCCTGATTTAACAGTATAATTTACTGTTTTAACAGTTTCTTGAGCTGTTGTATTATTGGAGCTGGAGTTATTTGCAGCTGGTAATTTTAAAACTTGTCCAACATAGATAGATGATGAACTTAGATTATTGATTTCCATTAAGGTATTCACTGTAGTACCATTATTGGATGCAATTCTCCATAAAGAATCACCGCTAATAACAGTATAAGTTGCAATATCTGTGCTATTTGAATTAGAATTTGTAGCTGTATTAGCTGGTACATATAAAGTTTGTCCTATTTGAAGGTTAGAGCTATTTAAATTATTTAACTCCATCAATTTATTTGTAGTAGTGTCATACTCTACAGAGATTTTCCATAAAGAATCTCCTGAAACTACAGTATACTTAGACAGTGTAGGATCATCAACCTTAATAACTTGTCCGATTTGAATATAGTCATTTGAATTCATATTGTTTAAAGTAGTTATTTCAGAAACTGTAGTATTGTACATTTGAGATATTTTCCAAAGAGAATCGCCACTTTTCACCTGATAATCTACAACTGCTGCAGAAGCTTTAGTAGGAATTCCTAAAAATAATATTGTAGCTAATAAAGCTGTAATTTTCCATTTGTTCATAACAACACTCCTTTGGTTTCAATAAATTTTATTAATTAAATTAAATTCTTAGTTAAAATTCATTACTTGTTGCCGCTTGTTTATTATCTCAAAAAAAACCTTCTGTGTGAATAGTAGGTTTAAGGAAGTATTGTTATTTATTTACTTTAGGTACAGGTTATGCTTTATAGAATTGTTGATATTTATGGTATTGAATTAATTTTAATATATAAAAGTTAGAGTTCACAGTGCACTGCACTCTTGTATTTTTTATTATATAGAAAAAAAGAACTTTCGTATTTAATAAAAAAACTAGAAGCGGAAGCTTCTAGCTTTAAAAAGTACTAATCTTTAAATCTATCAACAATTACAGCACAAGATGCATCTCCTGTTACATTAACAGCTGTTCTTAACATATCAAATAGTCTATCTACTCCAAATAATAAAGGTAAAGCAACTATAGGAATATTAGCAGCTATTAATACAGCTACAACTAATAGAGAAGGTCCAGGAACCCCTGCTTGGCCTATAGAAC
>DAOUPR010000266.1 GCA_030626065.1 Clostridium sp.
AGTTAATATCATTTTAGATAAAAATGATTCAGAAAATATTATTAATGTATTAGAAACAGCATGTGATGAATGTCCAATTTATAGATTTGTGATTACTGAGGCTTGTAGAGGATGTTTAGCTCATAGATGTTCTCAGGTTTGCCCTGTAGATGCTATCTATCATGTAGGACAAAAAGCATATATCGATCAAAACAAATGTATTGAATGTGGAAGGTGTAAAAGCAATTGTCCTTATAATGCTATTGCAGAAGTAGGACGTCCTTGTACTAGGGCTTGTCCTGTAGATGCAATATCAATTGATGAAAGAAAAAAGGCAGTTATCGACAATGAGAAATGTATTCAATGTGGTGCATGCGTATATCAATGTCCGTTTGGTGCAATTGTTGATAAATCTTCTATATTTGATGTAATTAATCTATTAAAATTATCAAAAGATAACGAAGATATGAATCTTTATGCAATAGTTGCACCAGCTATATCGAGTCAATATAGTTATGCTAAAATTGGGCAAGTTAAAAGTGCAATTAAACAATTAGGTTTTAAGGATGTTATAGAAGCTGCCTTAGGTGCAGATATTGTTACTATGCATGAGGCGAAAGAGTTTGAAGATGTTATTAAAAATCAAGGGTATATGACGAGTTCTTGTTGTCCAGCTTTTGTTAATTATATTGAAAAGAATTTTCCTATGCTAGAGAATAAAATATCTAGTTCAGTTTCTCCGATGATAGCAGTATCAAGATTAATAAAAAATATAGATAGTAATGCTAAAGTTGTTTTTATTGGTCCATGTACTGCTAAAAAAATGGAGATAACAAAAGCTAATCTAAAGGGGAGTACGGATTTTGTTCTAACATTTGAAGAGTTAATGGCTATGTTAGATGCAGCAAATATTAAAGTAGAATATTGTGAAGAAGAAACCTTAGATAACGCCTCATTCTTCGGAAGAATATTTGCTCGTTCAGGTGGATTAACAGAGGCTATAAAACATATTGTTGAAAAAGAAAAAATTGATGTTGATTTTGAACCTGTTATTTGTGATGGAATAAAAGAATGTGAAAAAGCATTAAAAATGGCAAAGGTAAATAAATTAAAAGGTAATTTTATTGAAGGTATGGTTTGTGAGGGTGGATGTATTGGTGGCCCTATTTCACTACACCATGGAAAAAAAGATCGTTTTGAAGTTGATAAATATGGAAAACTAGCCATAGAAAAAGGTGTAAAAGATAGTCTTAGAATTTTTGATATCGAAAATATTAATTTGGATAGAAGTAAATAGTAATAATTATTATAACCAAAACCTAATGAATGCATAAAAAGAGGATATAGAAAAAAATGTTATTTAAACTGAAATCCAAATATAGATACTTAAAAAAGATTCGTTATCGAAGTGCATTGAAAATTGTCTACATTAAAAAAAATAATTATAAGCGGCGCCGATATTCTATTGGCGTCTTTTTCTTTAGTTTTTTTAATCTTTTTAGAATTTATATGACAAAGATTTAAATGTTATTATTAAAAAGATAATTACTTAGTATGTTGTATTTCAAATATATACAAAAAACTTCTTATAGTATATCTAAACATTATATCTAATTAACATAGCTTTCTCTCTATAATGCTCAACACTTTTACTCTTATATATGATAAAGTCAGGATGTGGAAATTCCTAACGTTAGTAGAACAGTTTATTTTAATCTATATATATTAATCCTGTATATAGAGAATCTAGGTCTCACAATTTATATCTTTATTAATATGAAATCAAAGTGGTAAGCTGGAAAAAGACTTTAATTTTTCAAAATAAAAGTCGTAAAGAGAAAAGAAAATTTCTATTTCTATATACATTATCATACATGTTATAATTAAGATAAGAAAATTATGTTATTAATAAGGTTTTCTGATTTTATTTTGTAGTACAAAAATTTAATTTTAGTAAAAAATATGGGAGGAAAAAAATGAGGAAAGATAATTTGTTTGGATTTGTATCGAGGTATGCGGTTGTACACACAGTAATATATATAATAATAGGAATTTTTTTCATGGTAGTAAGTGATTATTTTGAGTTCTTTGCTGAAAATGAATTGTTGGATGAAATAATGAGACCTTCAACAGATAACATAGTGCGAATGGCTCCTTTAATACAGATTTTTCGTGGGAGTTTAATTGGTTTAGCTATTTATCCTTTCCGCTCAAATCTCTATGAAAAAAATGGATGGTTAAAGTTATTTGGATTGATATTTGTACTAACAAGTGTTGGAGCTGTTATTAATGGGCCTGGTTCAATAGAAGGGATTTTGTATACAAGAATTGGTTTAGTAAACCCATTAATAGGATATCCTGAAGTGTTCTTCCAAGCTTTGATTTTAGCTTATCTCTTCTGTAAGTGGGAAAATAAAGTAGCAACAAAGAATTTGAATTAATAATTATTTAAACTTAGAATCTACAAGTAGAACTGGAAAACCTTAATAAAACCTTAAATTCTGGTGTTGTTTAAGGTTTGAAATTTTCAAAGTTAAATTTAATAACCGTACTGTTTCCAATGATGTGAACAATAATTGCGTTGTGATATTGAAAATAGCTTGATGAACTTAAAAACGCTACGCAATTGCAGGAAATAGTCAACAAAATAAGAAGTGTAATAAACTTTTCCTTTTGATTAAAATGATTGCTTATAATCTTCATAACCTCTAAAAGTTATGTAATGTAGTCAGTTATCAAAATTATTAAATCACTACACTTTGAAGAAAATTCTATAAAATCGTAGGTATTTAAGTTATTAATGGGAAGTACATACATATTAAGTTGGCATCGAATAAGTTACTTGAAAAATATCAAAACCAGTATTGTTATTTTAATAAATATAAATGATCCAATAAATTTCCAGAAACCATTAAAATTAAAGTGGTATATTTTTTAAAGTAACTTTTTAGTGAGATTCAAATTTTTTTATTCCTACTTGCAGAATGAAGATATAATTAAATAAATAAAAAATAGAGTTAAATAAATCCTAAAGAAATTACCTAAATGTGATACATAAATATAAGCCGTAACTTTTTTAATATAGATTTATTATGAATTTTATGGAAATAAAGGTATAATAAGAAAACTCAAAATAAGGAGAATATATATGGGAAAAATACTTTGCTTTATTTATAATGATATGGCTGATTTTGAAATGGTTCTACCTGGGACTGTTATAGGATGGCTAGAAAAAGAACTTGTTACTATAGGGTATGAAAATGATGTAGTAATAAGTAAACCAGGATTTAAATATCTGCCTCATGCAACAGTAAGGGAAGCGTTGGAATTTAATGATGTAGAAGGATTAATAATTCCTGGAGGATGGAATAATGAACAAAGACCTGAATTAACTGAATTAATACAAAAGCTAAATAGAGAAAATAAGATGATGGCAGCTATTTGTGCAGCACCTCAGTTTTTAGTCAAATCTGGAGTATTAAATGATAAAAAATACACAACAACCATCACATCTGAGTATTTAAAAACACAGGGAATCGAGGACTTCTTCCCTAGAAAAAACTTTGTAAATAAGAATGTTGTAAGAGACAAGAATATTATTACAGGAATAGGAAGAGCATTTGTAGATTTTGCTATGGAAATAGTGGATTTTTTTGGTGGCTTTGATGACCCGGAAAGTAAAGTAGATAAAGAAACTTATTCAAAACATTTTAAAGGATTATAAAAAATTAAATATAAGATGTTTATTTAGCAATAATAAATGGTGATCAATGTATAAGAAATAAGTTTATAAATATGTATAATGGACAGATAGATTGTGAAACCGGAGGATTTAAAGTGTAAGGAATGTTTTTTGAATAAAAAGACTAAGTTATATAAATACCAATTGATGATCTAAGTAATTTTATATACTGTGGTAGTATGAACCCATGTATGAAAGAATGAAGAAACATTTTGACAATTCTCCGAAATTAGAGGAAACATTTTAAATACAAATAAACTTAAATATTATGGAGATGTCTTTATGGATAGAAAATTATTAAAAGAAGTGTTAATTAATAAGGTAGCTTCACTATCTTAAAATAAAAATTCTTTATTTTAT
>DAOUPR010000064.1 GCA_030626065.1 Clostridium sp.
CTAAGTTATAGATGAATAGCATTGAGTAAGCAGCAATCTTCATCTTTGGATTTTTCTTAAAGAATTTAGTTAAGTACTTAGTTATTCTTTCAGGACTTACAGCTTCTTGGCCAAGACCTTCAATCATATCCATCAAATCGTTATAGAAATACTGATTGTACCACTCATTTAAATCTAGTCCATCCCTATAAGCCACTAAGGCTGATACTATAGCATCGTGACTTTCACCTATTACAATACCTAAGAACGGACTTCCTGTAACCATTGTGCCTGCAACATCTGCAGCCATTCTACCTAGCCAATGAGCTACATTTAGAGTATCCTCAATATACCCAGCCCATCTTTCAAGGTCCTCGTATCCTTTTCCACCTTCAGCTTCCCATAGAGATTGTCCTATTTTCCATATTTTCTTACGAAGCTCATATAACCCTCTAGCTCCCATTACTTTTGATTTACTTTCTAAAATATTATTCATCTTTGGTTGATATTCTTTTGGAATCATTTTAATAATATCTCTACAGTTTTTAAGTTCCTTTTCCCATCTTGGACTACCTGGTCCCATAGATAGTACATCTAAAACTAAAGGTATTTCTACATTATAAGTTTTATCTCCTTTTGAAGCACTTGCCATAAGCTTACCTCTGTAGTTTGCACCATTACCCGGTATTTCTCTTGTGGTTTTCATTTCATATGAATAAGTCGATAACGTTTTGTTTTTGTATCCCTCAAAATTATCCCATTTTCCTGTACCAAATTCCATTTTAGAAGCATCAAAAGCATTTTGAGCAAGCTTCTCATCTGTAATTATTTTAGGTCCAATTTTCAAATTAGAAAGAAGATCATAATCTGTTTGTATTTCCCCATTTTTTGCTGTAACTGCACCTATTTTAATTTTAGCTTTTGAAATACCGTCTGCAACTATATTTAGAGGCTTCTCATTCACCACTATTAATCCTTCTCTGGCAATTGCTACTGTTAACTTTTTAGAAATTTCTTTATTAGTTTTAATGTTCATAGCCTTTACAATTACAGTATTTGAAATCGATGTTCCTGAACCTTTTGGAAGTATTTCTGGTGTTATCTTAATACCACAGCTTTCATTTTCAATATCAATACAATCTACATATTTTATGCCCATTTCAAGAGAAGGTTCAACCTCAGCCGAAAATTGCCACTCTAACTTTTCCATAGATTTAACTCTTACTTTTATAGGATAATGTTCAGTTTGTTTGTCCCCTATGACGATAGATTTAGGCTCTAAAATTAATTTCTTATCATCTTTTTCTACCTTAAGCATTAATTTCTTAGCATAAACCTTTGGCGAGGCACAATTAACTACTAACGGAACTTCTATTGGAAAGGTAATTCCACTATCCCCTTCATAGAATTTTGAGCTAGCTAAATATGTGAAAAATATATAAAACTGCTTTTCCGCTCCACTGCTATTACTTTCCTCTTCAATGTATACATACTCAGCACCTAAACTCCCTGCAATAGACTCTACAGATATACTACTTGCCACTTGTACTTTTTCGTTTTCCTCTGCACTTCCACCTATGGAAGCCACTAACGTTACACTCTTTCTGGTATTACCAGCCACTAGTGGACCATCATAAATTTTAGCTTCTAAAGTTAGAGATTTTTCTCCCTCATCTTCACCACTTATATTTTCTCCATTCTCTTCATTCTCATTTTCAGTTAAATCTCCCTCTGTTCCATTAAAACTACTTGTCCCACCTAATCCAGAAAGTCCTGAAGATAAACCCAGCAAACCTAGTATTGCTAATACACTACCAACAAAAGGAAGCATTCCATCTACTAGTGGGTTAATACCTCCTCCACCTATATTACCTCCTGAATTTCCATCTGTTATTCCTGAATTTCCGTCTGATATTCCAGTATCTCCAGTACCACCTTCACTTATATCATTAATATTTCTTATAGAAATTCTGTAGTCTTTTGTAGTTTGTTCATAAACATTAAATTCATCCTCTAAATGTAAATAATCGGTAAAAGAATAGTAATCAGTCTTAAAATATGACTCCTTTGGATACCATTCTCCAATAATAGGATCATTATTTGGATTATAATAATCAGCATCTGTTTTAAAAAGCTCCATTTTATAATATGCACCAGAAAATTCAGTATTATCCGGATATACAGTATGCTCAAAAATATCACCTTTTAGCATACTTCCGTCATCATTAAATACTCCATCAAATACTCCATGAAATTCTTCTGTAATATCCCCTGTTCCTTGAGAATACATATATAATGTTACTGTTTGTCTGAAATAAGGAAAATCTATTTTCCTCTTACGAATATTTTTTTCACTATAATAATACCCTTTTTCAATTATTTTAGGAAAATCCTCCACTGATTTAATCTGTGTTCCATCAGAAAGAGTGGTTTCTTGGACTTTATTATTTTTAATATAAATTGTTACATCAGGTAAATTATCTTCATTAGAAACAAAATCATATTTTTCTTGTATAACTGTATATTTACTATTTTCTATTTCCTCATTAGAGAGCTGAATTTCGTATTTATTATAACCTTCTCTATCTTTTATAGTATTAATATTCTCTTCAACATTCCCCAAGGCTTTTGCAGAAATACTAGGTAGAAGCAATAACAAAATGAATATAAACGCAAATAATTTTTTCATTATATCTCCTCCCCGTTTTTCTTTTTCTTCTTAAATATCCCCATAATATTTATCACAATAAACAGAACAATTAAAGCTAGTCCCATAAATAAGCCTACTCCATTACCTTTAAGTAATCCATAAAGCATAAAACCTAAGGTTGAGCCACTCATAAGAGAATTTATAGATTCATTTCCTTTCTTTTTAAACATTGCTCTCATTAATCTTCCAAAAATCATATTAAGTACAAAAGCCAGTTTACTCTTCTTTATTTCCACTGAAGACGAAAAAACCGTTATAGCTGCTAAAAGGCTAAAGGAGATACTTCCAGTTATGCCACTAAACATTATTGCTAATGTAATTCCGATAATATAAGCTAATTTAAATTCATTTTCTGAAAAAGAAAGCACGCTTTTACAAGCAGGCTTTATTCTTGTCAACATAAATAACTGATTCTTATTTTTTAACTTTGAGAAAATATTTACTACATTAGCACCTGCTAATGACCAAAATAAAGTTCCTCCAAGTCTATTACCTGATATTGCAAGAGTTGAACTTAAATATGGCCCTAGTCCACTATTTTGAAACTTACTCAGCAGAATAAAATTAAGAATTAAAATAACAATTGATACTGCTAAAGCTTTAATTAGATTCTTCTTAAAATCTTTTTTAATACCTTTAATAGTTAGATTAATAATTTGCCCCATTTATATAACCTCCCCCTTCTAATCCTGAGTGAACTGTGAATAGTGCATTATTATTTAATAAACATGTATCTCAGAAATGCAAGCATCATCATAGCTGCTTCCTTTATAAACATCTTCAATAATAACCTTAACATATGTTGTTTTTACTGAATCCATTTCAATTCTAGTTCCATATTCAAAACCATCACTAAACTCAATATATATATCACTTCCGTCAGAAAACTCCACTCTTACATTTTTGGGTCTATTATTCTTTAAATATATATCTTTTGATTTTTTATATCCTACTTCAAAGTCAATTCCATTTAATATAACTTCTTTATCAAAGTTTAATTGAATCCATTCGCCACTACCATCTCCAGCTGCCGCTTCAACCCAAGCCGTTTCATTATTATAATCATTAATATTTTCTGGGAAATAGTGATTATCATTTGATGGTTCAAGATAAGATGAGGAATCAATAGAAAATGGTTCGATATATTCACTATCGTATATTGAATCGTTTATATCTGAATTATCTTCTATAGGATTTGAGTTATCTTCTATATCATGTGGATTGTTACTACCATCATTACTAATATTATCAGAATCATTGTTGTGACTACTATCTTGGTTATTATCTTCAATATTGTCTACATTATCTTCTGAATTGTTATTTACAACATCATTATTTTTAATTTCATTATCTTCGATACTGTTACTATTATTATCAGTAGCTATATAATTTCCGTTGTTAAAATTATCATCGCCACCCATCATTAGGAACATTACGCTAATCAGTAAAATTACCAGAAAAGCCACGCTGAATATCGCAATAACTATAGGTTTGTTGCTCTTTTTTTTAGCTGAAGTATTTTTTACTTTTGACTGCTGCATTTTTGGATTATTCCCCTTAGTAGATTGTGATGTAGTAGCCTGTCCTTCTTTATTTGCTTTATGATTCATTGTAGCTTGTGGTTTTCTTATCTCTTCTCTATTTTCTTTGTAGCTAATAGTTCCTTCTTCGAATTTATAGCCGCAACCTCCACAGAATTTACCTTCCCCTTCTCTTTTCTTACCACATTTCGGACAAAACATATGATAGCCCCCTTTTTTAGTTCACAGTGTACTATAAAAAGTTCATAGTTAATTGTGAACAAATTAATAATTTTTCGTAAATTTATATACTTGTATAAGTATATAATACTACAATTTTCTACTATTTTCTTCAATTGTTTTAATAAATTTATAGTCATAATAATATTTTAAATTCTGTTTCAATTACTTAGTATTACTTATTTAAAAAAGTTACAAAGTTACTTCACTAGGAAAGAGAACAAATACTTTCCTAAGCTATAAAAATAAGAATCCAGTATCAAATTTCAATACTGGATTCTTTAAATATTTATTCATATTTCCCGCTTATCAAGTAATCAATATAATCTCCTAATTGTGCCATAGTATCTTCTATAATCTCTTCGCTTGTTTTTTTATAATATTGCTTTAACCACTCTTCTTTATTAATTAGTAAGTGTGTAAGCCCAAGTACATTTGACCACAACATAAGCGCTAATTGAGGAGTCATCCATTCGTGGTTTTTTTTATCACCCGAAAAATATGAATATAATTCATATTCATTAGCCACCTGACTAATCTCTGAAACTTTTGACTTATATGTCTCACTGTAATTAGATTCTTCAAATGAGTTAACTAGCATACCTTTGATTTTATCATTTATACAAAAATTAAGATAAGCTGTTCCAATAGCAATTATTTCATCTTTTACAGGAACCTTCTTTTCAGACGTAGCCAACAATTTCAATTGATTATTCATAGCCTTATTTAATTCCTCAAAACTTACCTGAACTATTTCTAAATACATCTCTTCTTTACTATGAAAATAACTATAAAGAGTTCTCTTACTCATGTCTGCTTCACGGCATATTTCATTAACTGTAATTTCCTCAAAAGACTTCATTTTCATTAGGTTGAAAATACTTTTAATAATCTGTGCTTTTAAAGCATTCTTTTTGTCTTCTCTATTCATTGTTATTCCTTTCAAATTCAATTATGTAGTTTAAATTTTTTAGTATCATTATATGTATTTATAGCTTGCTTTGTAAATCGTGAGATAACATCTTCAATTTTCATTTCGCCAATATCCATAAGATATGAATCAACGGTATTGTTAAAATTCTCATACCAATGCTTTGATAATCCCTTTTTACCTACAATAGCACCTACTATACTTCCTGCTGTTGCTGCTGTACAATCGTTGTCCATACCCATAGCAACAATTTCTGAAATTACTTTTGTAACATCAGTACCCCCTATCATCAGTCCAAAAATAGTTAGGCAAGCATTATTATTTGTATGTGCATGACTCATTCCATCAAATCGTTTATTAACAGCTTCACGTGCTTCTTTATAGTTGGTAATTTTTTTTCCATATTCAAGTGCCCATGCAATATCTTTTGCTAAAAGACATTCAGCAGGTATTTCTGAAAGACCAATTTTTATAGCCTCAATGGGATCATCAACTGCAAAAGCCGCTGCTTGCGCTGCTGCAAAAAACATTTCACCATATATACCATTTCTTCTATGACTAAGATATGCATCTGTATATGCCATCTTTGCTGCTTTTTCAGGGTAGGCTGGTGCCATATAAGCAAATGCATCTGAACGAATATCTGCACCAATCCATTGAAAATAAGGATTATCATTATCTGCAACTTTGCTAGCTGGTATATCCTTTTTTAGATTTTTAAGTGCAATTTCTTCAGCTGTACAAGCAACAGGTAAATATTTTGTCCAAACACGTCCAACATCCTGTGTTGTAAAATCCAATCCATATTCTTCTACAATAAGAAGACCTAATAAAGTATATGTAATATCATCATCAACAGGTACTTTATCCATACCTTCTTTTGTATATGCTATGAAATCACCTTTTGTATATCTTAACTCATATGGAGATTTTGTCTTCGTCCAGTAATCTATAGGAGGAAAGGTATCTCCAGAGTATTTTGCCCAGTTTTCCATTTGTTCTACTGACCAAAATTCAACCGGTGCGCCTAGAGTACACCCAGCGATTCTAGCTAAAAATGCTCCCTGGAGTTTATCCTTATATGTTGACAAATCTAAACTGCTCCATATTTTTCTTGGACCTTTTGGCCTAAGATTCAGAATATCTTCATAACTATTTGGTTCTTTACTAGCTAATTCCTTATCCACTTTCAATCCATCAAGTTCTTTAATAGCCTTATTCATTTGTGTGTAAACTTTATCAAGAATATCTTGGATACCCTCTGAACCTAACTCATATTTTAACGAACTATAATCTCTAATAATATCTGCTAATTCATGATAATCTGGTACTTTGGGATAGTTATACATTCAATCACATCCTTATTTATTTTTATAAACAAACCTATTTTATAACAATATCCTCAACCATATATCGAATAGACTCATAAAAGCCATTTTGATTAGGTTGAATTCCCATAATAAAAATCACCTCTTCTTTTAGCCCGTAGATATTTTGGAATTCAGTTCTAATTTCTTTCATACCATCAAGCTCTTCAAGAAGTTGTACCGCTGGTCTTACCTTGTATCCTTTTATATCTTTTGTTAGGCGAGTTAGTATCTCACCAGTCTCAACTAAATCCGTATTCGAAGGGTTTTCTTTTTGTATCAAAACATAACCAACTTCTTTTGAAAGGCGATGTTCAAAAGCTGTTATACTTGATTTTCCTAAACTATCCGCTGTTGTTGTATAATTCATAATTGGTTCTACAATCATTTGTAACGCTGGTTTCATCGTATTAAGCGACAATCCATATCGGTAATTATTTTTATCACGTTTACTAAATCTAAAGATACTTAGCAATTCTTCCATAGCTTCTTGGTCATTTGATTCAATTCTTGTTCCTTCTCTTAAATAGTGTTGAATATCCTTTAATTGTGTTCCTTTTATATAAGTATAATTAAAATTACTTTTTGTAAATTCATTGTCTATAGCAACTTCAATATTATCAACTTCTGTATCTGATCCTTGATAAGTAGAGGACGACACTACATCAACACCATCTTCCTTCTCATTTAAAATTGTAATTGAAGCTACAAGAGGAATGGCATCATCCATATTAATGTCATAGTATTCAACATCAATCTTTACCCCTAATGTTTCAGCTTGTTGTTTTACCTTACCAATGAAGGTACCTTGACTAATCAGTAGCTGATTATAGTTTTTATCAATAACAATTAATTGTTTTTCACGATCAATATACAAGTCAAATGTCTTATCATTTTCTATCTTCACCTTCCAAGGTTGCATATTATGACTACTACCTGCAGAAATACCTGCTTTTATTAAATTAAATTGGGTTTTTGTCATCTGATGTTTTTCTTCGCTAAATTTATCTCTAGAAATATCATATTCTTTAGTTAATAAAGTACCATCTATAACCATCAAAAAAATTAATAATAATGCTACCACACTCACAATACTAATTACTACCCTCTTTATTATTCTACTTTTCATATTTCCCCCATTACTAAGTAATCAATATTATCACTTAATTGTATCATATTATATTGTATAATTTCTTCGTTTGTTTCTTTATAATATTCCTTTACCATAATTCTTTATTTATTATTAAGTAGGCCAACACAAGTACATTTAACTACAGTACAAAAGTAAACCCCAGGTATATTTTTATTATAAATTCGTATATATTGTTTGTCAAGAACGAAATTCATTAATTATAAATAAGAATCCAGCATCAAAATTATGAGGCTGGATTCTTTAATATTTGTACTTATTTTGAAGTTTTGAATTCAACTATTTATACATATCCAAAACATGCTCTTATAAAATACTAGAAGTGCTAGGTATCTTAGCTATATATATTTCTCATTTCTTTCCCAGCAATTATGTGGTCCTCTATGGACAATTTATTATCTAAGCAAATATTCAAATTATTAATATTATTGGGAAGCTCATTGTATATTTTAATCTGCCTTTTAAACAAGTCCATAATGTTATTTCTAATAGCCTTTATGGCATACTCATCAAAGGAGTTATTTCCTGCTTTGTACATTTTTATAGCTTTAATTAATGTCAAATATCCATACTGCACAACATCTTCAAATTCATAGTTAGGTACTCTATGTTGCCTTGCCACTTTCAAAATCAAAGGCCTAAATTTATCAATCAAAAATTGGATTGCCTTCTCATCCCCATCCTTAGCTCTAACGACAATTTTTTCTAAATCCCTTTCATTTAAAACTATTCTAACCATTAATAACCCCCCTATTTTAAAATATAATATATAATTTTCAATATACAATTTAAAGACTAAACTCTTTTATGTTTTTAATACACAAAGTACAATTTATACTAATTTGCTTTATTTTTTTACATATTTAGACTAATTATTTATATTATATTCTATTATGCTAAATGTGTCATTATACTAAAGTATAGGATTATTAATAATTTTAATTATTTTATTTAATAATTAAGCTCTATTTTAAAATGATATATCATTTTGATTAACTTAATTTATATAAAACAAAAACCAGTATCTCAAGACAATCTTAAGATACTGGTTTTCTTTAATATTATATTTTTACAAATTCTTAAGCTTCTACATAAGTCCCAAAGTTACCATCACTCTTACTCACCAATACCAGATTCTTCAAATTTTTCAGTTATTTTTTCTAATGGCCCGTGATTTACACTTACAAATGTAAATCCAATTGCAAAGAATATAATCGGGTAAAGCGCTAATATAATAATATCTTTTCTAAGTGCTGGATAATACACTCCAAATATAGCTTCTCTTAAAGCACCTATACCATAGGTAAATGGTAACCATTCATAAAGCATCTGGAAAAACTTCGGTGTCATTTGTATTGGGAAAGTTCCTCCTGAACCTGCAACTTGAAGTACCAAAAGTACAACTCCAATAGCTTTACCTACATTACCAAAAAGAGCTAGTAACACATAAACTGTAGTACAAAATACAAAAGCCAAATATATAGATAACCATATAAATAAACCAGGTTGAAAAACATCAACTTTTAATAAATATATGTCACCTAACGCTATAATCAAAGATTGAAGAATAGCCATCCCAAGAAATAACGGGTATTTACCCAAGTAAGTTTGCAACGGTGTAGGTTCAAAATCTGCATTTTTACTTTCTGTAGTTAACACAGATCCTAAAATCAAAACACCAACCCATATGGCCAATGCGGTATAAAAAGGTGTCATACTAGTTCCGTAAAATTCTGTAGTATACAAATAATGATTGTTTAAATCAACAGGATACGCTACGTAATCAGTAAGGACCTCCTCGTTCGGCATTACATTTTCAAGGAAATTTTTAATTTTTGTTCTTGCTGAAGAATCTTCCATTTTTTTACTTAACTCTTTTAAACTTTCCTGAAGTCCCGGTAGTGCTTCACTAAGCTTAACCATATCTTCAGCAGCAACTTGTCCATTACTTCCAATAGATCTTGTTATTTCTTCTATTAGTTCACTCTTATCAGAAATACTAACAAGCAGAACATTAGCATCTGCCGTAAAATCGGAACCACTAGATAAATATTTTTGTACCGTAGAAGTTAAATCAGTATTAATTTTTACAATTAAATTTTCGAGATTAGCAATAGTTTTTAAATTCAAATCATGAATATATTCTAAATCGTCTTCTACATTACCATTTTCCACTTTCTCAGATACTATATCCAATAAATCAGCTACATCTTCCATTGTATTTAAAGATGTATTTGTAATTTCTCTAATTTGAGGTACTAGATAATTTTTTTCCTCTGCTGTTATGGTATAAACTGTAGTAAGGTTTTTTCGAATATCTCTGGTATCACTCTCCATAGTAGAAAGATAGTATTCAGTAGCTTCAGAAAAGCTTTCAGCATTTTCATCAATAGAATCACAGATTTCATCTACAGTATCAACGGTAGCTAAAATACTTGCAGTTACACCATTTGATTCTGATGCTACATCTTCAAAATCTGAATATCCTTCATTATATCGTTCTAGTGCTTGTTGATCACGTTTTAAATTTGAAAGTGAATCATCAAATTGCTCTTTATCTTTTAAACTTTCTAGATTTGTTTCTATATCAGTTAAAGTAAGGTAAAGGGGATCTGCTTCAGAAAGGTCACTTTTTAGTTCAGTAATAGTCGGTGACATATCAGCAGATATTTGACTTCCTTTTTCAGTAATTTCAGTTTTCCCGTCTAGTTCAGTGAATAAGTCATCAAGACTTTTGGAAATAGTATCTACCTTCTCAGATCTCGTATCCAAAGCTGTTTCTTCACCATCTGTAGTAGAATCTAAATCCGAAACATTTTCTCTAATTTCATTATTTAATTCTCTTATAGCCTTTGTCGTTTCTGTTATTTCAGTATAATAATCAACATCGGCTGCTTTTCCCAATAACTCTTCAAGATGTATTAAATTAGTTTCTGTTTGCTTAGCCAACTCTTGTATTTCAGGAGTTATTTGTTCATCATATTCCTGAAGTCTTTTTTGTAGTTCTCTAGTATCTACAATTAATTTTCTTATATTCGCAGCGCTTGTATCTAATCTATTAACAACATTAGGTCTCTGAAGTACAACTTGTTCTTGAAGTTTAACAACATTTTTATCAAAATCTTGAAGAGCAATTTTCGTAGTACTAAGAGTCTCAGTAATATTTCTTGAAATTTCCTCACTATCTTCATTAAGATTATCAAGGTCTTCTTGCAAATCACTAGTAAAAGTAATCAAATCATGTGAAAGATTATTTATTAGCTCAATGTCATCAGCAGCAAGAGTAGCCATTTCCGAACCACTTTCAACCATTTTAGAATTATTCTCTAATCTATCTTGAACAGTAGGAATAGTTTCTATTAAATCATCTAAATACTCTCTATATATATCAATTGTTGGAGTAATTTCATCTTGTGTCTTTACACCAGCTTCATTGAGAATTTCGAAAATCTCAGTAGTAACTGTTTCAACAAAGGTACTACTTATTTGATTTTGAAGGGTTGAAGCCCCTGCACCGGTTATTTTAGGTGCTATAGCATTCACTTTTTCGTTAATATAATATTCCAACGACGGCTTCATTGGATTGGTAGTTATAATTGTACTCATTTTTTTAGAAAAATCTTCTGGAATTACTATAGTGGCATAGGCATCTCCCACTTCTGTAAGCTCTATAGCTTCATCTATATCATCTATAAAAATCCATCCTAAAGCCGTGTTTTCTTGTAATTCTTCTATAAGGCTTTCGCCAATATTAAATTCCACATCATTTAATTGTCCACCTTCATCTTGATTACTTACTGCAATCATGATACCATCAGTGCTACCATATGGATCCCAACAAGCATATATGTTAATCCACGCATAAAGAGAGGGTAGTATTAATAATCCCCCTACAATAATTATTGCAATTATATTCGTCGATATTTTCCTCACATCATTTATAAAAATCGATAATATTTTCTTCATAAGCCTTCCTCCGCTTTATTAAGTATAAGTAATAAATTCATTGAATTTATAATTATTTATTCTAAGGTTAAAAATAGCAAATCATGTAGAATTTTAACACTTATTCGCTTCTTTCTCAAGTTTAGTCACTGTAAAAAAGTACGTCGATACACCACCTCTAATTAATAAAGAGCATCATCTAACATGGATTCTGTTCTTTATTGACTGTCTTGTCCAAGTTTTAAAATTTCCGCATAACTATATAGCCACATACCGCTTCCATTCAAACATATTATACTATCATTTGAAATAAAATACTATGAAATTAAATATAAGTTCAAAATTAATTAATATTTTCACAAAAGGGAAATGGTGAATACTTTAGTATAAGTAGCATGCCTATAAAATACAACGGCGAAAAGTGCAGTTAATTTTATAAATTTTGACCTTTTTTTAACTACTAACTATAAAGATTGACAAAATAACTTGTCCATTTATAATATACATATCGGGCATTATATAAATTCCCACGGCATTATCTTTTACAAGCTTAATTTCAGTTATTATTGCAAAATATTCTGCATAAGGAGTTGTATCACTAAAATGCTAAAACACATTAAAAATATCTTTTTAACAGGATTAGCTATTCTATTACCTATTATTTTGACACTGTGGCTTTTAATAAAAA
>DAOUPR010000170.1 GCA_030626065.1 Clostridium sp.
TGCTTGATTTAATATCTGCATCGTTTGGTTCAATATCTTCAGCGTCTGATTCGTGATCTTCATTGCTTGATTTAATATCTGCATCGTTTGGTTCAATATCTTCAGCGTCTGATTCGGGATCTTCATTGCTTGATTTAATATCTGCATCGTTTGGTTCAATATCTTCAGCGTCTGATTCGAAATCTTCATTGCTTGATTTAATATCTGCATCGGCTGGTTCAATATCTTCAGTGTTTGATTCCAAATTTTCATTGTTTAATTCAATATCGTCATCATCTGATGTTATATTTTCAGGAACAGGGGTTGTCTCGTCTTTATTGGACGAGTTCTTTAATTTGAAGGTATAAACTTGTTCTTTTAATAGTTCGGCTTGGCTTGATAGTTCTTCGCTTGCAGAGGCAGTTTCTTCTGAGGTTGCAGAAGTAGTTTGTACTACATCACTTATTTGAACTATTCCTTCATTTATCTGCTCAACTTTAACAGCTTGTTCGTTTGAAGCTGTGGCAATATTGTCAATTAACATATTAGCGTTAGATACTTCTTCTACAATTGCTTGAAGCGCTTTTGAAGTAGCGTTGGCTATTGTAGTACCAGAAGATATTTTATTCATAGAATTCTCTATCATTGAAGAGGTTTCCTTAGCAGCATCTGCAGAACGTGTAGCCAGATTCTTTACTTCTTCAGCAACTACTGCAAAGCCTCTACCATGTTGTCCTGCTCTTGCGGCTTCAACAGAGGCATTTAGTGCTAATATATTTGTTTGGAAGGCTATATTGTCAATAACTTTAATGATTTTAGAAATGTTGTTGGAAGAATCATTAATTTCAGACATAGCTTTTACCATTACAGCCATTTGATTAGTACCTTTATCAGCGTTTTGTTTTGCTAATTCGGTAATTTCTTTTGCTGAATTAGCATTTTTTGCATTTTGTCTTGTTTGATCAGCAATTTCGCTAATAGAAGCAGTTAGTTGCTCTATTGAGTTTGCTTGCTCAGTAGCTCCTTGTGATAGAGAGGTACTTGAATCAGATACTTGTTTAGCGCCAGAGGCTACTTGCTCAGAAGCTATATTAATATTGGATAAAACATTATTCATATTATATGACATAGTAGTGAAGGCATTTGAAAGATCTCCAAATTCATCTTTTGAAGTTATGTCAATATCTATATTTAAGTTGTTATTAGCCATTTGATTAGCAGAGGATAGTAATTTTTCAATAGAAATTTTTATATAGTTAGCAAAGTATATACCAATTAATATAATAACAAATGATCCTAAGCAAATTAAGATTAACATATTTCTAATTGAACTACTAAAGTTGTCTGAAATATCCTGTTCTAATAAGTCTGCTGCTAATATATTTTCTGCTATAAGCTCGTTTATGGTATCATTGACTGTTTGGGCACTATTATCAACGTTAAAAGAAATGGCTGATGCTGAATCATAATTTTGGTTTTCTATATAGCCTAGATATCTTGAGCTGACTTCTCTATAAGAGTCAAGATATATATATAAATTATCTAAAAGTTTTTGTTCGTTTTTTGTCAAATTATTCTCTTCGTATTTTTTTAGTAATTTATCATCTTCTTCTTTCATAGCTGTAATTTGATCCATCTTTTTTTGAAGAGAGTTTTTATTTTGATGCATAAGCATATCTTTAGATGTAAGCTGAATAAATAATAGATTTCTTTGAATAATTGAAAGATCGGATATGGGTAATAATTTTTCTTCATAAATAGTTTCAGAATCTTTATGACTTTTGGACATATTAATCGATGCGGCAGCTCCAATTATAAGGATAAAACTTATCATAATTATTAAAATGGTGATAAATTTATATTTGATTTTCATATTGTTTAACCTATATTTTATATTGTCTGACAAGTGCATATGTCTACCCCCTAGTATGTTGTATTTAGTGAAATGGTAATAAGTATTAATGCCCATTAATTTTAATAGTATAAATCATGACATCATATATTATAATAACATAATAACGTGCAAAATGTTATAAAAAATGAAGAAATTATTAACAATTAAGATGAAACTATTATAAAAAGTTGTATTAGATTAATAATTAGATAAAAAACAGTAAAGCAGATAATATATAAAGGAATACTGTCTTAAATATAGAATGTTTATATATAAGAGTAGAAATTTGTGTTAAAAAAATATTGATGAGCAAAATATTTTATGTGTAGGGGGTGAATAAAATATGGAAGGAGTTCCAACTTGTAGAGTTCGCTTTTTATTAAATGAAGAATCTATATATTTTCAGAAAAAACATCTAAATGTTGCTGAGTTAAAAGCTATGGAAATGTGCAAGCAAGTTTGTTGCAATAATAAATCCTATGATATTGAATCATTTACACTGAATGCAGATGACTATAATACGTTAGAAGTTCGTTTGAAGTAATATTTCCTCAATTTGAGCTGTATGAATCCATACAGGCTTGTTAAATTATTGTAAACATGTTATAATACCTTTGTTACTTAAATAATGAAAAAATTTAGTGCGTGTTACTAATTAGATTAGGCATGAGCAGGGTCCTTTTAATGTATTTTAATTAAATGAATCCGCCTCGTGTCTTTTTTGTTGTAAAAAGATTTGGCTTATATTATCTAAGGAGTGTTTATAAGTGATAAAAGATGATAGCTATAAAATAATTAAAGCATTTAATCATAATGTTATATTTTGCGCTTCCACTAAGAAAAAAAAAGAATGTATATTGATTGGTAAGGGTATTGGTTTTGGGGTGAAACAAGGACAAGTAGTTAATAGTAATAATGCAGAAAAAATATTCTATCTTATGGAAGAAGATAATGTAGTTAAGTTTAATAAATTAGCAGATAAAATAGATGGTAAGATAGTGGGTGTAACTGAAGAATGCATTGCATTAATAGCAAAATCTTTTTCTGCAACTATTAATGAAAAGCTACATATTACTTTATTAGATCACATTAATTTTGCAATAAAAAGACTAAATAGTGATATTCAAGTGAAAAATCCATTTTTAGTTGAAACAAAATTATTATATAAAGAAGAGTATATTGTAGCAGAGCAAGCATTGAAAATAATTAATAAAAAACTTAACATTAATTTATTTGAAGATGAAGTAGGTTTTATTACAATGCATATTCATGCTGCAATAAATAATAAGAGTATTTCACAAGCTAGTTTGAATACTGCAATAATTAGTGACGCTAGTGCTTATATCGAAGATAGACTTGGGATTAAAATGAATAAGAATAGTCTAAATTATTCAAGGCTAATTGTTCACCTTAGATTTGCTATTGATAGAGCTATTAAACATATTGATTTGCAAAATCTAGTGCTGTCCGATATTAAGAAAAATTACAAGAATTCTTACGAGGTAGCAGTTGATTTAGCAAAAAAAATAAAGGAAGACTATAATTTAGATTTTTCAGATGGAGAGATTGGTTATATGGCAATTCATCTTGAAAACATATTATTAGATGAAAAATTTAGTATTAAAGGAGAACAATAAACAATGTTGAAGTTTATAAATAAAAAAATACAGAAAAATAATAAAGAAGAAACTATCATTTCACCTGTAGATGGAAAAGTGATCCAAATTACTGACATTGATGATAAGGTATTTTCGCAAAAAATAATGGGTGATGGAGTAGCAATTGAACCTACTGGAAATGTATTCAAAGCACCAGCTGATGGAGAATTAACTATGATTTTTGAAACTAACCACGCTTTTGCTATGACATTAGACAGCAAAGTTGAGGTGTTGGTACATATTGGGTTAGATACTGTGAAATTAAATGGAGAAGGATTTAGTAGGTTGGCAAATGTAGGTGATAAAGTGAAAAAAGGACAACCTATAATTAAAATTGATAAAGATAAAATTGAAAAGGAAGGATACTCTCTAGTTACTCCTGTGTTGATAATTAATATGGATTGTTTGGAATCAATGCAATGTAATTGCATTGGCAAGAATGTTGAAGCTGGGAGAGATGTTGTCTGTAATATAAAAGTAAAATAGAAGGATAATAAAAATTTTTAATTTACTTAAATATATTTACAAAATAGTAAAAATAATGTATAATTGAGTTACAACTTAATATTTATAGCGTGTTACTGATTATGCAGGCATGAGCTTACCGAACTATAATTTTAGTTAGGTAGGCTCTTTTTTGTTATTATATAAAAATTGAAGGAGTGATTTTTAATGAATTTGAATGAACTTGTGACAGAAACTAAAAATGAGAAAAGTTCAGATATCGATACGTTAAGTACATTAGAAATTGTGGAATGTATTAATAGTGAAGATTGTAAGGTTCCTGTTGCTGTAGGAAAAGAAAGTGATAAAATAGCTGAAGCTATTGATGTTATAAGTTTAGCACTTAAAAATGATGGTAGATTGATATACATTGGAGCAGGTACAAGTGGAAGACTTGGGATTTTAGATGCATCAGAGTGTCCTCCTACGTTTGGTACAGACCCATCTCAAATAGTAGGAATAATTGCAGGAGGAGAAAAAGCAATAAGGTCTGCAGTAGAAAGTGCTGAAGATTCAGAAGAAAATGCAATAGAGGATTTAAAAAGAGTTAATTTAAATCAAAAGGATGTTTTATGTGGAATAGCTGCAAGTGGGAGAACACCTTACGTTATAAGTTCGGTGGAATATGCTAAGGAATTAGGATGTAAGACCGTTGGAGTGAGTTGTAATCCTAAATCAAAATTAGCAGAGGTAGCAGATATTGCGATTTCTCCATATGTTGGCCCAGAAGTATTGACTGGCTCCACTCGTTTAAAGGCGGGAACAGCTCAAAAATTAGTTTTAAATATGTTGACTACTGGTGCAATGATAAAGAATGGTAAAGTATTTAAGAATCTGATGGTAGATGTACAAGCTACAAACTTAAAACTTATACAAAGACAAAAAAATATAGTTATGGAAGCTACTGGAGCATCACTAGAAGAAGTGGAAAGAGCTTTGGAAGATTCAAATAAACATGCAAAAACAGCTATTATTATGATTTTAAAAGATGTTGATGCACAAAAGGCAAGGGCTTTATTAAAAGAAAATGAGGATAATATACGTTTTGTTTTACAGAATGATAAGTAATTACTTGTAATAGTGTGAAATATGAAGAGTGGAGTGTGAAGTGTGAAGTGATTAATGATTTCTTTATTCTTCAGAAATCTTTCAATATTTTAAAACATAGCCAATTATTAAAATAAGTAGGTGCAGTATATGAAAGCTATTGTAAACGGAAAAGTGATTTTAAAGAATTCTATTATGAATGATGGTGTTGTTTTATTTGACAAAAGAATAAAGCATATTATGACAGCAGAAGAATTCACAAAATATATTAAAGATAATAAAAATAAAATTGAAATTGTAGATGCAAATGGAAATTATATCTCGCCAGGGTTTATAGATATTCATATTCATGGGGCTGGTGGATGTGATACCATGGATGCCTCATTAACAGCTATTGAAACTATTGCAGATACAATAGCTAAAAGCGGTGTTACAAGTTTTTTTCCAACTACAATGACTATGAGTAAAGAAAAGATTTATAAAGCATTAAACACAGTAAAAGAATATATGAATTCTAATTATGATACTTCTAAAGTTATAGGGGTTCATATGGAAGGACCATTTATTAGTGAAACCTATAAAGGGGCACAAAAAGCAGATTACATTATAGAGCCTGATATTGAAATGATTAAAGAATATTTAGATATAATTAAAGTAATAACATATGCACCTGAAACTGATAAGAATAATGTGTTTATTAATTATTTTAAAAATCAAAAAACCATATTGTCAATAGGACATAGTAATGCTACTTATGAAGAAGCCTTTGAAGCAACAGAGAAGGGTGTTTATCATTTCACTCATTTGTTTAATGCAATGTCGCCATTTAATCATAGAAAACCAGGGGTGGTGGGAGCAGCCTTCAAGAGTGATGCTTATGTAGAGCTGATTGCAGATACAATTCATGTGAATCCTGCAATTTATGAAATGCTCATTAAGCTTAAAGGTAAAGAAAAGATATTGCTAATAACTGATTCTATGAGAGCCGGTGGTATGAAAGATGGACTTTATGAATTAGGCGGACAAAATGTTTATGTTAAGGATAATAGTGCAAGATTAGAAGAGGGCACTTTGGCAGGGAGTATATTAACTTTAAATAAAGCTGTTAAAAATATGTATGAAAATACAAATCTATCTATATTTGAAGCTGTTAATATGGCATCACTTAATCAAGCAACTGAACTTAATATTGATTCTTTAAAAGGAAGTATAGAAGAAGGAAAAGATGCTGATATAATCGTTTTTGATGAAAATTTTGATGTAAAGATTACCTTTTCAGAAGGTAACCAGATTTTTAAGGAAGAGGTTAGTAATGAGAATAATAGTGGTAAATAATTATAAAGAATTAAGTGAAATGGCAGCTAAGATGATATATAGTCAAGTAACATTAAAACCAGATAGTATTTTGGGTTTAGCGACTGGTTCTACACCCATTGGGATGTATAAAGAATTAGTTAATATGTATAAAAACAATGAAATCGATTTTAAAGAAGTTAAAACCTTTAATCTAGATGAGTATTGTGGGTTAGACAGAGAGCATGAGCAAAGCTATTATCATTATATGAATCAGAATCTTTTTTCTCATATAGATATACAACAACAAAACATAAATATACCATCTGGAGCAGCTAGTGATTTAGAAGAAGAATGTAAAAGATATAATAATTTATTAAAAAATTCAGTTGTTGATCTTCAATTATTAGGAATTGGATCTAATGGACATATTGGTTTTAATGAACCTGGAACTCCATTTGATCAAGAA
>DAOUPR010000245.1 GCA_030626065.1 Clostridium sp.
AAAGAATATGCTAAGATGCAAAAAGAGCTTATAGATAAAGACCTAGAAATACAGGTTCTAAGGGATCTTCTAAAAAAAAAGACCCAACGTTGAGGGATAAAATAGATGTAGCAAATCATTGGATTAAGCTAGGTTACCCAAAGGTAGTTATTTTAAAGATAGTTAATGTTAATCGATCTTCTTATTATGAATTTATGAAAGATAAGGAAAAACGTAGCTATGCAAATGTAGGCCGTAAGGCGCCAGGGTATAGTTATTCTTTTGATGGACATAAAATATATGATATTGAAATACAAAAGTATATTATAGAACTCAAGAATGATAAGACTTGTAAACATTTCGGTTATAAAAAAATAACTAAGATGTTAAGAAGAAAATACAAAATTAAAATAAACAAGAAAAAAGTTAGGCGGTTAATGAAGGTATTAAAATTGTTATCACCTAATAGGAAGAAGTATATTAGGAGAGTATCAAGAACTTGTAAACAAGTAAATGTAACAGGTTCTAATCAGTTATGGCAGATGGATATTAAATATTCATTCATAGCAGGAACTAAAGAAACAGCATATATAACCTCTATTATAGATGTTTATGATAGGTCAATAGTTGCATATTCATTGGATCTTAAGTGTACTGGTAATATTGCTAAAAAAGTTATGATTGAAGCTTTGTATAATCGAAATTTAAAGGGTACTGATACTAACCTAGTGCTACGCACAGATAATGGAAGTCAGTTTATTAGTGGTGTATTTGAAGAAGCGTGTATGAAAGAAAAAGTATTGCATGAAAGGATTCCAGTAAGAAGTCCAAATTATAATGCATTTATAGAATCCTATCATAGATATTTGCAAGAAGAATGTCTAACAGGCATGATTTATATGTCTTTAAATGATATTAAATATGATGTAGCAGATTTTGTTTACAGATATAATACCGAAAGGATACATTCAGCAATTGGATATGTACCCCCTTATGAGTATTATTTAGCAAATGTAAGTTAGCGTTAACTAGAGTGAACCCTGTCCATTTAGGAGGGGGCCATCCGACAATTAAGGATGATTCTCATCTGCGCCGAGAATCTTTATTTGAATTAATAAATTCAAAAATTCTTATTTTACTACGCTATTAGTTTTAATGCTTTCATCTATTGGAGATTTTCTGACCAAAGGGAAGAAAATGAACTTCAATTGTGCATTGTGTATTGATAATTGTGCATTTGTAATTAAAATACAGTGCATAAGTGATAAAACTTTGAATTAAAAAAATGCTTTACATGAAATAAATATTGTGCTATAATGTCGTTTGTAGACCGCTCACTTTGGGTGTTAAACACAACATATTGTGTACCTTATTGTGGCGAGACTGGATAGGGAGGTGTTTTTATGTACGCTGTAGTTAAAACTGGAGGAAAGCAGTATAAAGTTCAAGAAGGAGACGTTTTATTTGTAGAAAAATTAGACGTTGAAGTTGACTCTACTGTAGAATTAAACGAAGTTCTTGCTGTAAGTAAAGAAGGAAATTTCGTAGTAGGAAATCCTGTAGTTGAAGGAGCAAAGGTTGTAGCCAAAGTTTTAAAGCAAGGTAAAGAGAAAAAAGTTGTTGTATTTAAATACAGAGCTAAACTTGACTTTAGAAAGAAAAATGGTCACAGACAACCTTATACAAAACTTCAAATAGAAAAAATTGAGGCATAATAATGATTATTGCTTTAATAAAAAGAAAAAATGATAATATTATATCTTTTGATATTGAAGGTCATGCTGGATATGCTGAGAGTGGTAGTGATATTGTTTGTAGTGCTGTTTCAGCTCTTACATATACAACTATTAATGGTATTATAGAAGTTTTGAAAATAAATCTTCTACCAGACATAGATTTTAAGATAAATGAAGAAACTGGTTTTGCTAGTTTAAACATTACAAATCGTGATATTGATGATATAGAGAATTGTCAAGTGTTGTTAAAGACACTGCTAATTGGTTTAGAAAGCATGGAAGAATACAAGGATTATATAAAAGTAAGAATCGAGGAGGTGTAACCTATGTTATTAATGAACCTTCAGTTATTTGCACACAAAAAAGGTGTAGGTAGCTCTAAAAACGGTAGAGATAGTGAATCAAAAAGACTTGGGACTAAATGTGGTGACGGTCAATTTGTTTTAGCTGGAAACATTCTAGTTAGACAAAGAGGAACTAAAATTCACCCAGGTAATAATGTTGGTAGAGGTGGAGATGACACTCTTTTTGCAAAGGTTGACGGAATCGTTAAATACGAGAGAGTTGGCAGAAGCAAGAAACAAGCAAGTGTTTACCCAGTAGATTTTGAAGAAGCAATAGCAGAATAATACAGGCACCCGTAAGGGTGCTTTTATTCTTTTTTAAGGTAGGTGAAGTTTATGTTTATAGATAAAGCCAAGATTTTTATTAAATCTGGTGATGGGGGAGATGGATGTGTTTCCTTCAGAAGAGAGAAATTTGTAGCTGCTGGTGGACCGGAAGGTGGAGATGGTGGTAGAGGTGGAAGCATCATACTTATTGGTGATAGAAACCTAACTACTTTACTTGATTTTAGATATAAAAGAAAGTACGAAGCTCAAAGTGGTCAGAATGGAAGCAAAAGCAAATGTTTCGGTAGAAGTGCTGATGACTTATTTATAAAAGTACCAGTAGGTACTGTTATTAGGGACGCAGAATCAAATAAAATAATGGCAGATTTAAATAAAGATGGTGAGCAATTCATTATTGCTAAAGGTGGAAGAGGTGGTAGAGGGAATCAACACTTTGCAACTCCAACTAGGCAAGCACCACACTTTGCAGAACCAGGAATGCCTGGAGAGGAAAGATTTATAACTTTAGAATTGAAACTTCTTGCAGACGTAGGATTACTAGGGTTTCCTAATGTAGGTAAATCAACATTACTATCCATAGTTTCCAAAGCTAGACCTAAGATAGCAAATTATCATTTTACAACGTTAAAACCTAATTTAGGAGTTGTAAAAGTTGAAGGAACACCATCCTTCGTAATGGCTGATATTCCAGGTCTTATAGAAGGTGCATCTGAAGGTGTTGGATTAGGACATGAATTCTTACGACATATTGAAAGAACTAGATTGTTGGTTCATATAGTTGATATATCAGGTGTTGAAGGAAGAGACGCACTAGAGGATTTTAAAAAGATTAATGATGAATTAAAGAATTATAGTGTTAAGCTTACTGATAGACCACAGATAGTTGTTGCTAATAAGGCAGATATGCTTTATGACGATGAGGTTTATAATAACTTTAAAGAAGAAGTAGAAAAAATGGGCTTTAATAAGGTCTTTAAGATGTCAGCTGCGACTAAGCAGGGTGTTGATGAAGTTATTAAAGAAGTAGCTTATACATTGAGTACTATACCTATAAAGGATTTAGAATTTGATGCATCTGAGTTATTTATAGAAGAACAAAAGAAATTTACTTATGAAATAAATATTGAAGATGGAGTTTATGTTATATCAGGAAGCTTTGTAGATAGATTATTACACAGTGTTAATATTCATGACCCAGATTCATTAAGATATTTCCAAAAGGTATTAAAAAACAAAGGCATTATGGATGAATTAAAGAGTATGGATATTGAAGATGGAGATTTAGTCAGACTTAATGATTTTGAGTTTGAGTTTATGTAAGGAGGAAATTAATGATAACGAACAAGCAAAGAGCTTATTTGAGATCACTTGGTAATAGTATGGATCCGATTTTTCAAGTAGGAAAAAATGGGATCGATGAAAATTTTATAATACAAGTAGATCAGGCTTTAAAAGTAAGAGAATTAATTAAAATTAAAGTTTTAAATAATAATGAAATTACTGCAAGAGAAGCATCAGACCTTATATGTAGTAAATTAAAGTGTGATGGAGTTCAAGCAATTGGAAGCAAATTCTTAATATATAGAAAAGCAAAAGAAGCAAAAATACAATTGCCTTAATAAAAAAACAAAGAAATCTCATCAGATAATAATAGACCTTTATAATACTCATTGTTATAGAGTTTCCTTCGAGAAACTTTATGGTGGGTATTTTTTTATATAATTTATTTATGAATGTTTAAATGTATGGTATACTCATTTTATCGAAAAGATAAAAGGACTGGTTTAATTGAAAAGAAAAGGAATATTAGGTGGAACTTTTGATCCTATACACAATGGACATCTTCATATAGCCTATGAGGCAATGTATACTTTGGATTTAGATAAAATAATATTTATGCCGACAGGAAATCCTCCACATAAAAATAATAGAGATATTTCAGATGCAAAAATCAGATATGATATGGTAAAAGAAGTGATTAAGGAAGAAAATAAATTTGAAATATCTGATTATGAAATTAAGAAAGATAACCATAGTTATACCTATGAAACAATTGAGTATTTAAAGGAAAAAGAAAAGGATACTGAGTGGTTTTTTATTTCTGGTGCAGATTGTTTAATGCAAATTGAGACGTGGGTTAATGTAGAATACATTTTGACAAATTGCCATTTTGTAGTATTTAATAGAGCAGGTTACGAGAAAGAGCAGTTACTAATTCAAAGAAATAAAATAGCTTCAAAATATAATTGTGAAATAAAATTTCTAGATTTACCTTTAATTGAGGTATCTTCAACGTTTGTGAGAAATAAAATAAAACATAGGGAAAATGTAAGTTATTTAATACCTAATAAGTTGGAGAATAGCATAAAAGAATTGGGACTTTATTATTAAGAGGTGAATTTATGTGGGAAGAATCAAAAATTATTGAATATTTAAAGGAAGAACTTAAAGAAAAGAGATATGAGCATAGTTTAAATGTAAGAGATACAGCTAAGCTGCTTGCAGAAATATATGATGCTGATAAAGATAAAGCTGTATTAGCAGGC
>DAOUPR010000159.1 GCA_030626065.1 Clostridium sp.
CACAGGTTCGAGCCCTGTCGCGCCCACCACTATTATAATATGGCCTGGTAGTTCAGTTGGTTAGAATTCCAGCCTGTCACGCTGGAGGTCGAGGGTTCGAGTCCCTTCCAGGTCGCCATATTTCTTATTGCTGGCGTAGCTCAATTGGTGCAAGCAGATGACCAAAATTTTAATTTTGTGTCAGTCGCTTACACACAGTGCAAGTAGACAACCAAAATCTTCGATTTTGTGTTGATCACTTAGGTCATCTATATAGAGCTTGCGATAAGGCAAAAAGGCAAAACAAATTAATAAGATGCTGGCGTAGCTCAATTGGTAGAGCAACTGACTTGTAATCAGTAGGTTGGGGGTTCAAGTCCTCTCGCCAGCTCCAAATAAAAAAGTACTGCTTTCAAATGAAGGCAGTACTTTTTTTATCTATTATGCTACTCCCAGCGAAGATCAGGTCCATAAAATCTAAGTGGAACAAATTTATTGAATACCCTTGAAAAAATTCTACCTGTATAGAACTTAGCAAAGTCCACGGGAGATAAATTTGTTGATATTACCGTCTTCTTACCGCTGATTAGTCTAGAATTAACTATATTAAAAATTTCTGTATTTGTAAAAGTATTTGTTAGTTCAGTACCTAAGTCATCAATTATTAGAAGATCTGCATTGAATAATAGACTATATTCTTCTGGGTTAATACTTGTATGGTTATTACTTCTGAATTTATGTCCTTCAATAATTTCTAGTATCTTAAACGCAGTCTGATAAATTACTATTTTACCCTTGTCTAAAAGGGCTTTAGCTATACAATTACACATAAATGTTTTACCTAGACCAGTGGTACCATAGAATAGAAGATTCTCTTCATTATCTTGATCAAAATTAATACAAAAACCTTCGCAAGTATTTAAAATATCCATCATATTTTGTCTAGGGCTCAACTCCTCATCTTCAAAGGGTTCTGGTGAGAAAACAGAAATATTAAAGGTTTGAAAGTTTTCTTTTTTTAGTACACGATCAATATTTGACATTTCATATGCCTTACTAATAAGGGCTTGTTTAAAGCAGCTACATTTATTACCATTTTCCATGAAACCAATATCTTTACACTTATTACAAGAGTAATTGATATCTAAATATTCTAAAGGTATATTATTCTCTGTCATTAAAAATGCTTTTTCTTGCTTTAACTGGTTCATCTTTTTTTTAATAAGCTGCATGTTTTCCTCATAGCTGTCTGGATTGTTAATAACAGCTTTAGAAATCAATAAGCCTGTTTTATTTATTTCTTCATCTATTTCTTTAATTCTAGGAACCTTCGAGTAAACTTCCTTTTGTCTCCTTTGTTGGTTTAATTTAGCTTTATCTCTTTTGATTTCGTAATCTCGTAAAATCGTAGTTATGAACCTATTATCCATAACTGAACCTCCTTAATCATTAACACGCTTACTATGCTGTTTTCTTATATTTTTTGCAATTTTCTCTAATTCTTCAGCACTATACTTAGATGTCCTATCTTCAAAATTGTGAAACCTAGTTTTAAAAGGTTTTTTATCTGAGGAAGAATTTTTAAAGCCTTTTTTATTTGTATCCTCTTTTTTCTTATCATTTTCATTAACTTGATCAATGGTGGTAATGCCATCACTTAACCAACTATCTAAGATCTTATCTATGTAGTTTACATTGGGGTTTGAAATGTTTTTGGTATAGTCACAAGCTTTTAGAACTACATCAAGAGTAAAATTCCACTTGTTGAACCATTTATCTATAACCTTTTTTTCGCCATCTGTCAAATATCTACCCTTAAAGCCTAAAGATTTCTTAATCTTTTCATATTTATAGTATTTTTCATCTGTAGTTTCGAAATATTGCTGTAAAGCTTCTAAATCGGTTATGTCATTATCATACCAGGTTCTTATAACGCCCTCTACATAGGAAAGAGCTCTTCTATTCTTGTTCTGGGATGAAAACTGGAATGCTCTTATAACCATATCTGGACTCATATTATAGTTTGTTAACCACTCATATATCTTTAAACATTCATTAGGCGTTAAATATCTTCTAATGATTTTTCTAATTTCATTAAACATATTATTTATTGTAGGATTTTCTTTTGCTTTTGCTAGCTCTTCAGGGGAGCAAGTAAAGGGATTATTGAAGACTTCCTCATTTAAAGCTTCCTGAGAGTTAGAATAATTATTTTTTATCAGAAGCTGCTTTAGATTAATGAATTCAACTTCATAATTATAATCATCAGTACTATCTTCATAGTGCTTTTTTATAATTCCTTTTTCCTGCCAAAAGTCCCAAGCTCTTAAAACATCAGACAAAGGAATATTCAAATGTTTCGAGATGGTTTCATTATTAACAGTTATTGTATTATCTTTATCGTGTGCATACTTATATCCCAGAAGATAAACCTTAACATAAGTACCATCTGCCATGGGCATAAAATCGTTAATAAATATATTCTCAATAGGTGTGTCTCCTAAATCGAAATCAGTAGTTTGTAAAAAAAAGTGCATAATACTCACCTTCCACTCAATTGATAAGCAAAATTTATTAAACAAATTGTATAAGAGTTATTCAAATGTTTAGTAATAATAATTGGTTTGAGCTTGGTATCAAATTGATTTTCACTATCAAATTAGTGCCATAGTTCATACTTAATTATAACACATAGGATTAATAATTCTATATGTTATTCCTATACAAGTTATATTTCAAGTAAAAACAAATATAGTTTATGTAAAAGGAAAATTTGGAGGATAGCATGATGCAAAAGTTTTGTTTAAGATTTATCAAAAAAGTAATTATGCTGATTATTATAACATTTTTGCCTTTAGGCTTATACTTATACCTAAATAAAGGAGTGCAAACAACTTTTATAGCAAATATTGATAATAATCAAAATAAATATATAATTGATGCTGAATTTAGCACAACTAATAAGAATATAAATGCTTCTGGGAAAATTACTTTTTTCAATAGGACAAAAGACAAAATGGATAAAATCTATTTATATCTTAATAACGATATTAAAGTAGCTGATGCTAGAGTAAATAAAAAGGAAGTTGGCTATAAAATAATCGGAAATAAAAATATACTCATGGTGAGATTTAGTGAAGAAATACAGTCACAGGATTCTGTAGATATAGATATAAATTTTCTGTTAGAAGTAAACGATGAAAGGCTAGTAAAAGAAACTGGAAAAGTCATTAACTATGAGTTAGATATTTGGTACCCAGTAGTTATATACCATGATAATAATGGGTGGAATCTGAAAAGTGCTATAAATAACAAACCTCATCTAATAGAATGCAACCATTATATTAGAATCTTTATTCCATCAGAGTTTATATTAGACATGACAGATATTAGATACATAGAAACTAATGTTAAAGATAATGGTGGTTTCTATCATATAACAAAAAAAACCCAGTTTTTGCCCATTATTATTAAGAAATTTTATGATAGAAATTGACTGTGATTGTAAAGAATCTGAATAAAATGATTTGTTGAGTAATATTTAACGTGAAATTTGGAGATTATTTAAAATGTATAAAAAAAGTTTTTATGATAAGAATATACCTATACATTCCTAAATAAGAAAATTTTAGTTGACGTACCACAAAAATTCTATTATTATATAGCATAGATAGGTAGTCCTATTTTTGTTACATAATCTATGATAAGTATGATAAAAGAAAGAATTTAGGAGAAGGTAAAGGAGGAACTTTTATGGATGACTTGCTTTTTAGGAAGATTAGAGAAAAGCTAGTCGCTGGTTTTTCAAGAATCAAAGTAAGTAAATACAAAATAAAACTAAACAATTGGAAGAGCCTAGTTGCAATTGGCTCGGTGTTAACCTTAATTATTATAACTTCAGTCGTTATTGTTTTTTATAACACTATAGAAAGAGAAGATACTCTAGTCATTGACTCTACAATTGAGTCAACAGCTTTTAAAGTGGTTTTTGGCGGAAATGAAGTTGGAGTTGTTACAGACAAACAAAGAGTCTATGAAATTTTGCTAAATATACAAATAGAGTCACCACAGAGAAATGGATTACAAATTGCATATAATGAAGAAGTTATTTTTGAGGTTGTTAATCTTGATGCCTATGAAATCACACCTTATGAAGTTATTAAGGACAGAATAATAAACAGTTTAACAAATAATGTTTATGCATATGCTATCAATATAAATGGTGAAGATTTTGCATTTGTTGAGACAAAAGAAATGGCTGAATTATTATTAGAAGAAATAAAGAATCCATACTTAGAATTGGTTAATAACTCGGGTTCTACTATATCTCAAATTGAAATATTGGAAGATGTAGAAGTAATAAAGAAAGAGACTTGTCTATCTTCAATAAAAGATCATGATACAGTTTTAGCTTTGCTTCAAAAAGGGACAACCGAGGAGAAAATACACATAGTTCAGAAAGGTGAAAGCTATTGGACAATTGCACACAATAACAATCTAACTGTTGAAGAACTTAAAGATGCTAACCCTGGTAAGAACGAAAAATTAATTTATCCTGGTGATGAAATAAATTTAATTGTACCTAAGCCCTATTTAACAGTTGCCACAGTAGAGGAAAAAACTTATATAAAGAAAACTCCATTTGGAAAAGAGGTTGAATATACTTCATCACTTTATAAAGATCAGAGACAGGTTAAGAAAAAAGGAGTATATGGTGAGGTTGAAGTATTAGCAAAGGTAAAGAAGCTTAATGGTGTTGAGGTTGAGGAAGAGATTTTAAACGAGGTTGTTTTATCACAACCCGTTGCACAAATAGAGCTTCAGGGAACAAAACCTTTGCCTCCTTTACAAGGAACCGGGATTTTTATGAGTCCAACTAGAGGAACTTTGACATCAAGGTTTGGCATGCGATGGGGAAGAATGCACAATGGTATTGACATTGCTGCAAGAACTGGAACACCTATAAAAGCAGCTGATGGTGGAGTTGTTACTTATGCTGGCTGGAAAGGTAACTATGGATTGCTAGTTGAGATAGATCATGGTGGTGGGTGGAAAACACGATATGGTCATTGCAGTAAGATATATGTAAAGGTTGGAGACAAAGTATACAAAGATAAGACAATCGCTGCAATTGGAAACACAGGAAATAGCACAGGTCCTCACGTACATTTTGAGGTATTAAAGCACGGAGTCCCACAAAATCCATTAAATTATATAGATAAGAAATATAATTAATATAATGAAACAGTAAAGCGACCGATAGGTCGCTTTTTATTTGAATTCTCTTAAACAGTATAAGGAAAAATAACTCACCAACAAACAATTAGAGAAATTAGTTTTTGAAACTAGTTGTTCTAATTTTACTATGATGAAAATCTAGATTGACAGAAATTCTAATTTATGAAATAATAATATCGACATTATTAATAACTAAATTAACGATATTAACATTAAATGAAATGAGGGTTGAGAATAGTGAAAAATATAATGAATTATTTAATTATTGTGTTAAAATATTTTATTTTTAGAATGTTTGAGGGTAAAGGGTCTAATAAGTTTTTTAGGATTAAAAGTAGACTATTTGACATGCATATTGATTTTGAAAAAAATACATTGAAGAACATAGCAACACATACAATAGAGGTTACTAAGAGAAGAAGAAAAATATCTTTTTGGATTGGGTTTCAAGAAATTGTTGATGTTAAGTCTGTTTTTATAAACAAGAAACAATGTATGGATTTTAAGCTTTATTCCTTAGTAATTCCAATGTTTAATTATAGAATAAATTATCTCAAAATCAATAGAATCAATTTCAGGAATTATAGAGATAAACTTGAAGTGACAATTGAATATAGTATTAAGGTTGCGAACCATAGGCATGATTTAGCTACTATGCTAGAAAATTATATTTCAGATGATCAATTCCATTTATATTATCTATGGTACCCAATTATGGGTAGTAAATTGACAATTAAAGACATATTAAAAGGTAATATTCCAGAGGCTCAAAGAACTCCATATCAGTTCAATATCTCACTTTCGGAAAATGGAGTAGTGAGTGGAGAAGGTAAAGTAGTACAGAAGTCAAGTAGAGAGTTTATAATGAAAAATATTGATGACTCTTCATTAGAAATCTTTATTTGTGGTGGCAAGATAGAAAGTAAATCTACTTCTTTCAAAAAATTCAGTATTAATTTCTATTATAGGAGCACAAATGAAAAACATTTTACCTATTTTCCTGAAGAATTATTTGAAGGAATAGAGTACATAATCACAATATTACAAAACTTTGACGAAGATATACTAAATATTTATTGTATACCCGTAATCGCAGGAGGTTATGGACTTAAACACAGTATTATTATAAATGAAGATTATATGACAATGCCAATAAATAAATTTAGCAAAGAAGCATTTGCTTTAATATGGCATGAATTTATTCATCATTGGTGGGAGAATAGGATTAAAGGCAAAAACATAGGCGAACATATATTAACGGAAGGAATGACAGTATTATTTGAATGGCTAACTATTAAAAAAATACTTGGAGAAGAATATTTTTCAAAAACTATACAGAATAAAATTGAGCAAGTGCTGGAGATAAGAGGATATGACCTTTCTATTGCTGATTCAAATAGAGTTCCACCATTTGGAAATATTGTAATATATGAAAAAACTCCTTTGGTTTTATATCAATTACTTCTAAAGGTGGGAGAGGAAAGATTTATAAACTACTGTAGGAACTTCTTAAAAAAGCCAGGGACTTATGACTGGGAAGATTTTTTGTATGGATTACAAGAATATTGCAATATAGACTTAACTGAATTTAATAATACGTGGATAATTAACAGAGATATACCTGAAAGAAGTAGTAAAGATTATATTATTATCACTGATAATAGAAGTGAAGATGAAAAACAATTGGACTTTCACATATCAAAATTTAATAAAACTAGGAACTATACAAAGCTGTATGGATATTTACTTAATGTTCAGGCCAAAGAGCAATACTGGAACAAGTATCATTATTATCTAGGACTAAATCATATAAAAAACAAAAACAATGATAGTGCAATAGAAGTGTTTAATAAAATGGATGAAGGCTTAGACCAAAGATATTATTGGACAGGCATGTTTAAGAAGTCAGAAATATTATTAAAGCAAGATGATTATGAAAAAAGCAGAAATCTTCTTTTAAAGATATTAATGTCAGAATACCCA
>DAOUPR010000131.1 GCA_030626065.1 Clostridium sp.
ATGCACAATGCACAATGCACAATGCACAATGCACAATGCACAATGCACAATTAAGGAGGGGATTTTTTAGCGGAGCTAAAAAATCCCTTTATCTTAAAAAAGAATAAATGATAAAACAAAAACTTTATCAAAGTAGGGCAAACTTATATTTATAGGCGTGCCCTATTTTGCAATATAATAATATAAATTAATTAAATCCATGTAACTTTTTCTAGGAGATACGTCTTTATATATGAGATCTCGAAATAATATTAAGAAGGGAGTTATGGTATGACATTTCTAAGTAAGATTTATAATTATATAAATGATAGGGCTTTATTAAGTAATATTTCAATGAAGATAATAGGATTATGTATTTCTATAATTGTTTTAGTTTATGTATATAATTATTTTCGATATAAAATAAACAAAAATAGTAAATATAGTGAAGATAAAAGATTAATTGTTTTAGGTATTGTAATAAGGGTTTTAATGATAATAGCTATTTCTTTTGAGTTATTACATTACTATTCTATTTATTCTTTTAGAGGATTTAGTGTTGAAAATGAAGTTATGTTCAAGGTTTCAGTTTTAGTGGCTATGGGGTATATATTAGTCATATCAATATTTTATTTGTTTTCCTTAAACAATAATATTTGTAGAGGATATTTCTATTTTTTCGATATTATTATTTTGCTTTTGCCTATAATTCAAAAGACAATTGGAGATTTATATTTTTCTAGAACCTATAATGGGTTTAATAATATGTTGTTTTCTAAGATGATTTTATTTTCTTTTTTAGCATTGATGTTATTTAGTTTCTTTAATTTTTATTGGGATAGAAAGAAAAAAATATATTTTGTCTATTTTACACCTTTAATTACTTTATATTTTCTTTATAAAAGAAATCTTAGAGTTATAACTCCATTGTTGTTATTCTTAGTTTTAGTAATTATATATGAGTTCTTTAAAGAGCACAAATTTTTAAAAAATAATAAGAGGCAAAATATTATTTCAATAGGATTCATAATTATTGGATTAGTTTTAATTATTTTAATGAATCCAATTTATAATGTAATGGAAATAGAGGCATTTACAATTCAGAAGGAACCTATAAGATATATGGATATTGATAAAACCAAATTACTGAGTTTAGAAAAACTTCGAATGATTGCTGATAGATTTCGGTTTAAAGGAGATGAACCTTTTGTAGTAAAGTATGCTGATGCAAATAAAGTCTATGCTTTTGATAATGGAGTTTATGAAATAAGAATATCGGCAACATATGGTAAAATTGAAAGTATAATGAATTGGTCTGAAATTTATAATGAGGATAATTTAGCAATGGATAAAAATAAAGTAAGGACTAGTGAAAATGCAGATAAAATTAAAAGATTTATTAAAGATACAGGAATTTATGATGGAAAAATTAAAATAGTACAAAATAAAAATACAGAATATTATAAAGATTTTATAATTTATGATGAAAATGAAGAAGTAATAGGGACAGTAAGTGCTACAGAAGAAGGGGAATTAATGGATTATGATATTGATTATGGATATTTGATGGAAGATAGTAAATCAGATTCATCTGATGCTGAATATAAGAAATCTATAGATGAATTTATTGATAAATTGCATATAAATATTTCTAATTTAAAAGTAAGTACAGTTTATTCAAATTCTTTTAGATACCAATCTATAAATTTTGATTCAGACTATGGTTATTTTGCAATTGATGGGGTTACGGCTAAGGTAATTTCGTATCGTGCTCCATATGAAGAGAGTATTTCTGTTTTCCCAGAATCAAAATATGAAAATAGCAGAAGTATAGCAAAAGAATATGCAAAAGAGCTTAATAATTATGACCTAAATGATTTTGAATTTATAGATGAAAAGTACGATTTTTATAGACGTGAAACAGAATATATTTTTGAAAAAGAGATAGATAAAAAGATAATAAGAGTGAGTATAAAATTAAATAATTTAAATGAATTAACTAATTTTATTGAAAGAGAATATTTAAATCCGGAATTTTATGAGAAAAATGAAATTAATTTTGATAAAATGGATGCTTTAAAAATTGTACTTAACAATTATTCATTATTAGAGGGTTACAATACAAAGGTAGTGCCAGTATTTGTAGTTGATAATAGGAATAATTCGAAATTAGCATGGCAAGTATCCATAACTCCGTTTAAATCTGCTGAAGTAGAAAGTTATTTAGTTTTTAGTGATGATGGCAAAATAAAACCATTAAGTGATTATAGGGTGGTGAAATAAATGGAGGACTTAAAGAAGGATTGTAGTGTATTTAAAGATTTATATCCTTATTTTCTTGAAAAAGAATTGGAAAAAGAGACAGAAGAATGGATGAAGGAACATTTAAATAAGTGTAAAGATTGTTCGGATTGGATAAAAGTAAAGAATAATTCTTCCAACAATGAAGAAGGAATGCCAGATGAAAAAGAAGAAATATATGTTAAGAATGAAAGTGACTTAGAAGATGAAAAGATTATAAAGAGGGCAAAGTTTATTCTTTTGTTGGGGATTGTTTTGGTGATAATAATTGGAATATGGCAGTCTATGTGGATAATTTTTTAATATTTATTATATAAACCGTATAAGTGAAAAATTAGTTTAAAATTGATAAAAATTAGTAGGGGAAAAATATGGGTGGGAAACTAGATAGTTTTGAGGATTTATATTTAAAATATAAAAACCAAATTTGTTCATTTTTCTATTACAATACTTCAAATTATTATGTAGCAGAAGAATTAACTCAAGACGTTTTTATTAAAGCTTATAAAAATATAAATGGATTTAAAGGTAAAACTAGCTTTAAGAATTGGTTGTATATAATAGCTAGAAATCAGCTTAAAGATTATTACAGAAAGAATAGCAAAAAAACAGAAGTTGAGTTGGATGAGTTTATAATGAACAATATGATTTCAAGTTATGGAAATCCAGAAGATGAATATGAGCGAGATTTAAAAATAAAGAGTTTGTTAAAGGTTATTAACAATCTTAAAGAAGATCAAAGAACAGTGATAATACTTTGTGAATTTCAAAATGTTTCTTATGTAGAAATAGCTGAAATTATGGATTGGAGTTTATCAAAGGTTAAAATTACAATTTATAGGACCAGGTTAAAGATTCGAGAATGTTTAAAAGAAGAGGGTGATATGGTTTGAAGTGTTCAGTCATAAGGGATTTGATGCCTATTTATATAGCAGGAAAATGTAGAGTAGAAACAAAGGAAGTTATAAGAAATCATCTAGAAAAATGTACTGAATGTAAGGAAATGTTTCAGATGATGAATGAACCTATAATAAATGTAAAAGAAAATATAGTTGTTAATGAACAGCGTAAGGAAGAATCAAAAGGAAGGATGGTAATGGAAGGTAATTCTCAAAATAGAGTTATGAAGGAGTACTATAAAAATTTAATTTTTAAATATGTGTTTATTCTTTTAGCAACTTATTTGATAACTGTATTTATTATTTTTAGTATTGTGTCCATGATGAGGAATTGATATAAGTATTTAAGCAAAATAATAAAGCCCATCAGAAAGCTGATGGGCTTTATTAAAACTATGATTATAAGTTGATTTGATTTTCTTACCTTAATTGTGCATTGTGAATTGTGCATTATTCATTAGGTCTATTGCACTGTTTTCTTAATAATATGCTTATTGTAATTAAATTCATACCAATGGGAGCCTTCTTTTGAATAGTCTATATTTTTGTCTATATAGTAATCAATATTATTCTTTATATCTAAATTTGAGCTGTAGGTATTTTTATTTGTATAAATATATGAGAAGGCATCTGGTGTAAGATGGGTAATATAGCTAGCATCTATTTTATTTATTTTTTCGTATCTATCAAAATTCTTGTTTGCTATAAATTTATCTGCGTTGAAAAAATTAATAAATAAATACATTACTATTAGTAGAACTATACTGTATTTCATTAGGTTTATTTTTGGGCGCCATATACCTATTGAAAATAATATAATTAATATAAAAATTGCTAATATAGTGTAGTGAACAAAAAAACGTAAGAAAGTGAAACCATAAGCATCTTCGTATAATGATAATTTATAATGAGAAGCATATAGCATAATTAGAGTGAATAATAGGATGATATTCATTAAAACTTTTGAAAGTTTTATTGCTTTATCATGGTGATATTTACCCATTTTAGTGATAATTAAAATGATAAGTAAATTAATTATTGTAACGGTAACTAATTGAAAAAAACCTTCTCTTGCATACTGAGCATAGCTTAATCCGTCTGGTAAAATCTTATCGTTATTACCGTATAGATATTTTGTTTGAATTGCGCAGAATATTGCATAAAGTATATTTATTAAAACGAGCAAAGTAATAATAATAGTACCATCTAATTCTGTTTTGTTTTTTTTATTGTAAGAAAATATTTCGAAGGGGTAATTAAAGCTCCACATAAATCCGAAAAAGTAAAAAAACAAAACTAAAACTAGAAGTAAATGTCCAAGTGTTTCTGAAAAGTTTAAATTATTAAATTTAAAAGCATTTATTATAAAATAATTAAACATTTTATCTGCACTTGAAAGTAAAAGAATTAAAACAAAAATTAATGGTATAGATATGATGATTCCCTTGATTATATTTCGTTTTGTTTCACTAGTTTCTTCTTTTCTTTTGATAAATTGACCTAGGAAATTGAATGGTTTAAAGATATTTTCAAAACTTCTAGGTAATATCTGTTGAAAAAAAGCAGTTGTTAATTGGGAAAGTAAATTTGAATTATTATTATAACGAATTATTATTAAACCTAGTATTAGAAGAATCGGTATTACTATAACATTTAGTGTGTTTAAAATATTATTAGAAAATAATGCATATCTCGAAGATAATAAAATACTTGCAAGGATTAAGAACCAACCTAAATTTACTTTTATGTTTATACTATTTTTATTGATATATAGAAATATTGAAAGGAATAGTAGTACAAAGATTAAAGATGAAATTCCGTAAGATTTATTTACAAAAAGTATATCAAACATTGATGATAAAACTAATAGTAAAATCATAGAAATTAGTTTTTTATCAGTAGCTATATTTTCATCGATACATCTTTTTTTCATATTTGTTTCTCTTAAAAATATTTCGCGAGATTGCCAGTATGTTAATTTTCTTTTTTTTGTTGAGATTTCCATTTTATTATCTTTTCCATCAGAATTTGAATTTTCCATATCTAGACCCCTTTTCAAGTAAAATATAATGATTGGAAATAAATACAATCATATAATTCAATTACATACTAACATAACTTTCGCTGAAAATCAATATAAAATTATTGAAAAACGATAAAATAACATGACAATAAAAACCACAACAGGACAAAATAATTAGTAATAAAAATTGATTTATTACTATATATGTGTTAAAATCATTCAAGTCAGTTCGCAATATCCTGACTATAAATAAAACTACGGAGGTTGGTAAAAATGGATAAAAAGGTAAGATTTTTGGTTCAAGCATCTTTAATAGCTGCAATTTATGCGGTGTTAACAATGGTATTAGCACCAATTAGTTATGGACCACTTCAAGTTAGAGTTTCAGAGGCGTTAACGGTATTACCGTTCTTTATGCCAGCAGCTATTCCTGGACTAGCTGTAGGATGTTTGTTAGCAAATATTGTAGGAGGATATGGAATTGCGGACATTATCTTCGGTACACTTGCTACACTGATTGCAGCGGTAATTACATCAAAAATGAAGAGTAAAGCTTTAGCACCGATACCACCAATTGTTGTTAATGGTTTAATTATAGGTACAATGTTACACTATGTAATAAATTTACCTTTAATACCGACAATTTTATGGGTTGGTTTTGGAGAGCTGATAGCATGTTATGTGCTAGGATATCCTTTACTAAAAGTTTTAGAGAATTCAAAAATAATTCAAAATGATTAAAATATAAAAGCGGCAGATTTTATCTGTCGCTTTTATATTTTAATTTTATTGTAATTTCGTATTAAATAAGAATTAAATAAGAATAAATATAACGCTTTTGCATAGAATAAATATTGCTTCAATAAATATTGCTTGAATAAAACAATAAAAGTTTTATAAAAATTTATACTAATGAGGAGGAATATCTATGAATAAAAGATTAAAGAATGTTTTATGGTTATTGGCTATGGCACTATTGTTAAATGTAAGCACAGTATTTGCACAGAATAATCAACCAAATAAAAATAAGCATAGTGATACTAGTGGTGATGTTACAGAAATATTTCAGGGAAATGGTTGCTGTGAAATAAGTGCAGAAGATGCAAAAAAGGCAATGGAAGAAGATTCAACTGTTATCCTATTAGATGTTAGGTCTCAAGAAGAGTATGAAAAAAAACATATACCTAATGCAGTGAATTTACCAATAGATTCAATCAACCAAAAGGCGAATGAAATTATTCAAGATAAAGGAACTAAGGTTATTGTATATTGTCAAAAAGGTAATATGAGTAAGAAAGCTAGTAAAATGTTATACAAACTAGGCTATAAAAATATTTATAATTTAGGTGGAATAGAAAATTGGCCTTATGAAACAGAATAGTTGAGTTAAAAACTATATATAAAAGATTGGAAAATATAAAAAATAGTTCTTGCAAAAATTAAATTATAGTTGTAGAATATAGAATAATCAAAAAATAAATAATATCCAAACTTATCAAGAGTGGTGGAGGGACTGGCCCTATGAAACCCGACAACCAGCATCTCATTCGATGCACGGTGTCAAATCCTGCAGAATTTATTTCTGATAGATAAGACAACAGATAGAAATATGGAATATATTTTTCAAGTCAAACATATCCATGATTACTAAGCTGCTTCTTATCTACTAAGAAGGAGCTTTTATTTTATTTATTTTATAAATAGTGTGAAATGTGAAGTGTGAAGTGTGAAGTTAAGGATGATTTTGCTACGCAAAATCGACAGTTTAATTTAAAGATTACTGAAGCATAAGGAAATCATTATTAGATTAATTAAAGAATTCTTGACAACAAGAAGAGAATCATCCGTAATTGCACATTATGTTTAAAGGGTTTAACTGTACTCTGCACTCTGCAAACTGCACACTATAAGGCAACAAAAATGGCAATACAAGCAAACTTTATTCATGAACAAAAAACTATAAATAAGAAACAACAAAAAAGGGGGCATTTTATATGCAAAAGGATTTTAAAAAAGGGACTATATGTATACAAGGAAATTACAAACCTGAATCAGGTGAACCAAGAGTTTTACCATTATATCAAAGTACTACTTACAAATATAATGATCCTGATGAAGTTGCAGATTTATTTGATTTAAAGGCAGAGGGGCATATGTATTCAAGAATTAGTAATCCTACAGTAGGTGCTCTTGAAGATAAGATAAATATGCTTGAAGGTGGAGTTGGTGCACTTGCTGTTTCAGCGGGTCAATCTGCTAGTTTACTTGCTGTTCTTAATATTTGTGGTGCAGGACAACATATCGTTGCAGCATCTACAATATATGGAGGGACTTTAAATTTACTAGGTTGTACACTTAAAAAACTAGGTATTGATGTAACTTTTGTTAATCCAGATACAGATTATGAGGAGCTTAAAAAAACATTTAAGGAGAATACTAGACTTTTATTTGGTGAGACAATAGGTAATCCAGGGCTAAACATACTAGACTTTGATAAGTTTAGTAAACTAGCAAAGGAAATGGATGTTCCTTTTGTTGTGGATAATACACTAGCAACACCGATTCTTTGTAATCCCTTTAAATATGGAGCAAATATTGTGATTCACTCTGCTACTAAATACATTGATGGGCACGCTACATCTTTAGGTGGTATAGTGGTTGATGGTGGTAACTTTAATTGGGATAATGGGAAATATCCTGAGTTAACAGAACCAGATGAAAGTTATCATGGCGTTAAATATGTAGAGACTTTTAAAGAAGCGGCGTATATTACAAAGGCAAGAGTTCAATTATTAAGAGATTTAGGTTGCTGTTTAAGTCCATTTAATGCATTTTTGATGCATTTAGGAACAGAAACACTTCATCTAAGAATGGAAAGACATAGTTCTAATGCTCTTAAGCTTGCTAAATTTTTAGAAAAGCATCCTAATGTAAATTGGGTTAGTTATCCATTATTAGAAAGTCACGATAGTTATGATCTTGCTAAAAAATATTTACCACTTGGTGGTAGTGGGATTTTATCATTTGGAATTAAAGGTGGAGTTGAAGCTGCAAAGACATTCACAAGGAATCTTGAAATAGCAGCATTAG
>DAOUPR010000022.1 GCA_030626065.1 Clostridium sp.
ATATTAAAGTAATTGTTCATTATATCCCAATTGCCTTTTAATGAAGTTCCTATTTTAAAAGAAAACCCAGTTATTATTTCTTGACTACTACGAGTAGCATTCACTAACATAATCAAGAATGGACCTAGGCATATAACACTTAGCAAAATTAATAATATATAAACAATTATTTTTTTAATTTTATTAAACATTATTTTACCCCCTTATTTTCTTTATTACCAAACATTGATTTAAATGTAATTGCTGAGAATATTGCAATTATAAAGAATAATAAATAAGCTATTGCCCCTGCGTATCCAATGTTATTATATCTAAATGCTGTATTATATAAGTACATAACCATAGTATTTAATGCTCCAGAAGGTGCACCTATACCATCTGTAATCAAGAATGGAATATCAAACATTTGAAGACCACCAATAAGTGATGTTATCGCAACATATAATAATATAGGTTTTAATAAAGGTATAGTTATTTTTGTGAATGTTTTCCATCTTCCCGCACCATCAATAGTCGCTGCTTCAAAATAATCTTTTGGAATACCCTGAACTCCTGCCATAAGAATTATAAATGAATTTCCAAACCACATCCAAGCACCTATTACTCCTACAACAATAGTTGCTGTTCCTGGTTGCCCTAACCAATTTATTTTAGTATTTATTATTCCAGCGTTAACTAACAATTGATTTAAACTACCATACTGCCAATCTAATAAAGTTGCAAATAAAAATGCTACAGAAGTTGCAGCTATTAAATTTGGTAAGTAAAATAATGCTCTAAAAATACTTAATCCTTTATATTTATTTTTTATATCGCTAAATACTATAGTTAATAATAATGCTAATCCAAGCTGAAGTACAATATTTATACTCCATATTTTCATTGTATTAACGAAGGATTCCCAAAACATTTGATCTTTAATAACACGACTATAGTTTTCAATCCCAACAAAGTTCATTCGTGCAAAACCATTATAATCAGTAAAACTTAAATATAAAGTTCTAAATATAGGATAAATATTAAAAGTTATAAACACAATCAAAAAAGGTATTATAAAGAAAAATCCGTATCTATTTAAATCTTTCATGCCTTTAATTTCATTTCCGCCAGATGCACTTCCTTTTTTAGAATTTATTTGCATATAAATTTTACACCCCTAACATATTTATTTTTCTATTATCATATAAAGGTGAGGAATATCCTCACCTTTATATTTTATCAGATATTAATTTTGCTAGTTATAAAAATTATTCAGGTACTACTACCTCAGGATAGATAGTTTTTATGTTTTTATAGAAATCTTTTAATGCTTCATCTTTTGTCATTTCACCCTTTTGGATTGATTCAATAGCCTGACCGAAATATTTATTAATCTCGTCATCATATTTTGTAACTAATGAATAATCTACATTTTGAGCTTGATCTAACCAGAATTCATAACTTTTTTGTCCGCCTAAAGATTCATTTTCCATATCTTTGTTAGCTTCTAATACAGGGATGTAAGAAACAACATCTCCATTTGACTCTTCAACCCACCATTGAGCTGTTTCTTCATTTAATGTAACAAATTTGATGAAATCCCAAGCAGCATCTTTGTTATTACTGTAAGAGTTTATTCCTAAGAAAGTTCCTCCCCAGAAATATGGGTTAGGTCCTGTTGTTACTCCAAATTGACCAGCTGTATCTTTTGCATTATCTCTAAGAATTAAAGTTCCCCATGTTGGGAATGAGTATGCAAATACATCTGTTTCAGATGCATCTTCAGGTACTTCTGCTAAATCTGTCCAACCAGCATCTACTGGAATAGTTCCATTCATTGAAGCATACCATGCTGCTGACCATTCTGGTGCGAATGCTACTAGATTTTCTTGATACAACTCTACTGCTGCATCAACATATGCTAATCTACTATCATTCATCATTAATTTTCCATCTGCAACCCATGGTTGTGCATCGTCACCATAAGTATACCATCTTAAACTTCCTGTATCAGAGAATATTCTATATCCTGCTTCTTTTAATTCTCTACCAGTTTCGATTACTGTTGATACATCTTTAAATTTTTCTGCAATAAATTCTGGAGAATCGTCTCCCCAAAGTTCTTTTGCTATATCTCTTCTATAAGTAATACCACCTGGTGTTACTTGATAACTTATAGCTCTAGTTTTTCCTTCGCTATCAGTTCCAGCTTCAAATACATAATCTACAATTAAATCTTTATATTCATTAATATTATAAGGTTCAGCACTTAAGTCTTCACAGAAACCTGCTTCGAAATAATTCTCAAGCATTTGTGGTTCTCCAACTAAAACGTCAGGTACTTCAGATTTCCCTCTCATTGCTGTAGTTAATTTTGTTGGATAATCAGCAGGAGCTATTACCACAACTTCAACCTCTTTTTCTGGATACATTTCTGTGTAATGATCAGCATAAGTTTTTAAATCCTCTGCTAATGTCCACACTACTATTTTACTTGCTTCATCTTCACCGTTTGCTGCATTATTTGTTGCATTGTTTGTATTACCATTTGATCCACAAGCTGCTAAAGAAACCGCTAATAAACCTGCCATAATTAATGATACAACTTTTTTCTTTTTCATAATTTTTCCCTCCCAAAAATTAATTTTATTAATAATATTTCATATTTAAGAACATTTTACATAGATTGGTTCATCCTGCCAGAAACCGGTTTCGAAACACTGTAAAAGATATTTTTGATTCCACTTTTAACCAGTATAAATTACTTTTTTTTGAAATCGGTTTCGTTATTACCAAAAAAAAATTCTATTTCGAAACCGCTTTCGAAATGCAGTAAAAATGAAAACATAAAAATATACTTATGTTTCTTCAAAACCTATTTTATAATTTTTGTCATAATCCTTATAGCAAATGTTTGTCATAAATATTCAATACCATCAATACATCTTATGAGCTAATTATACATATAGTTTTTATGTTTGTAAAGGTTTTATTTAAAAATTATTCTAAATTTATCTCTTATCTATAAATTTAGTAACCAACTTGCTTTTATAAAAAACTTAATATTAGTTATAGAAAAAAGATTAATCCTTTAAAATATAACCCAAAAGATTGAATCGATACCAAGGAAACTACGAAAAACTAAACTTTTTTTCATCAGTTTCCTAGACACCTAATGACATATTTATAAATCAAATAGTTCCATAAGTCCTAATTGGATAAGAGTCTCTGTCTCTGGAATACCCGTTTCAGGATTCCATCCAAATTTTTCCCAATGTAACCTCACCATTTCTTGAATATCCACACTCTTACCTTTCAATGGCCCTGATTGTAATGCTGGCTTTCCTGACATTCTCTCTCCTATGATATTGTCTTTAGGGTTTATTCCTTCCCTAATATTAAACATTTGCCTAGCAGTATGAATCCTTTTTCCGATATTCATATATTCATCATAACTCTTTTCCCAACCTGTAGCATGGTTTAAAAGAGAAACAACATTCCAGTGTTGATTTCCAACAAGCATAGCATAATAGCAACCTCCCGCTCCATCTAAAATCATCTTATAGCATGACATAGCCATACTTTTTAATGCTTCTTCCTCAGAAGGTATATATTCCGATTCCTTAGAATGCTTTGTGACTGGAGGCGCCCATGAACAATACTCCCACAACTTCATTGTGTTATAATATATACTCGCACCAATTGTATGTTTTCCCGGTGTAGGGTCGGCACTATAATGAACAGCTAAAATCGGGTCCATTCTTGTATCATGCATTGCCGGTTCTTGCCCTCCACAATGAAGCGCATAGTCCGAGGTATTTGCTACAATTCTTTCAGAAGCTTTTTTCACCCCATCAGCAAAAAGATCACCAATACCTTTTCTCTCTATTAATAATTTGACCATTTTTATAATACTATCACTATTTCCCCAATCCAATTCAATCCCATTTGTATCTTCGATGGTTATAACACCATTTTGATAACACTCAATTGCATAAGCTATTACAGCTCCTGCTGAAATTGAATCCATACCTGCCCTATTGAGTAATTCATTGATATACAATATGGATTTATGATCTTTATTCAGTAATAACGGCCCAAAGGCATTGACAGTTTCATATTCTGGCTTATGTGTATGTGAGAATCTTCCTTTAGAAGCATCTTTTATATCACATATACCACCACAGCCAACAATACAGGAATAACAATGATATTTTTTGTATTCAGTTTTATTCATAACTAATGGACTCATTTCCTTAGATTTACTAACTTTAAAATCTTTAGGTGTCCCCTTCCAATTTTTAATTGGAGCATCTCCATTATAGATAGCCAAGGTATTATTCATCCCTGTTCCAAATTTTTTTAATAATGCAACCAACATAATTCCATCCAAAGGTAGTACATTTTTCATTTTACTCATTACTTTACCAATATAAGGGAAAATATGCCCCATAGCTATCGGCAAATTTTGCTTCTTAACTTTTTCCGCAAATGCTTTACTTTCAGCAAACATACCTTTCTGATCTACGCATGATATTTTTTTTGTTCCATGACAAACAACAGCTTTTAGTTTTTTAGACCCCATTACAGCACCAAGTCCTGATCTAGCTGCTATACGTCCAAAATCATTTGTTATTCCAGATATTAATGAAAGTTTTTCACCTGCTGGACCAATAAGAGCAACTTCTGGCTTTTTCTTAATCCTACAATCCTTTATCAATTGTTCTTCTGCTTCACAAGTATCTAATCCCCAATAAGCGCTTGCATCTTTAATTTGTGCCCCTTTATTAGTTATTTCCACATAAACTGGACTTGCTGAAATACCTTTAAAAAACAAACCATCGAAACCACATCGTTTTATAGCTGGCGCAAAGGTCCCACCACAATTGGCATCGCCCCAGCCACCTGTTAATGGTGATTTTCCTACTGCTAGCCACCGTCCTGTCATAAAACTTCCTGTCCCTGTAAGTAACCCACTAACAAGACCTAAAACATTGTCTGGCCCTAAAGGGTCTGATCCTTTGGGAATATATTTGGTCATCACATACGTTGCCAAGCCCATACCCGATAGAAAGTTCTCATATACTTTGTCTGGAATTTCTATTACCTCAGACTTACCTTTAGTTAAATCCAGCATAATAATTTTACCAGTATATCCTTTCATTATTCACTCCTTAACTCCATATTAATGTGATATCGTTTGATCATTATTTATATTTTTCTTGATTTCTTTTTTATTCAATTTTTTTATAGGAATAAAAATCCAATCTTTTTCACTATCTTCCTTTGAAAGTTTTCGAATCTCAAAAATTTGGTCAGAATAAGAATCAAAAGGAATATCTAATAAGCCTCCGCCCCTACTCACCTTTCTCTTTCTTAACGAAGACAATAAAATGTGTTTTGCAATCATGCCAAAATAATCATTGTTTATTGATAGTAGTGGTACTTTAGCTTTTGTGATATTTCCTAAAGAATCGACTACTTCATTAACATCACCACATCTTTTTCCACTAATATCACATACTTCACCTGCTTCTTTAGTACAAAAACCAATTGCTATTTTTTTCAAAGTTATCTCTTTAATTGCTTTCGTATCATATGCTTTACCTGTATAATCAAACCAATAGTTCTTACCATCAATATTCGCACCATTTCCAAGAACAACACAAATCGCTAATTTTGAATATTCTACTTTGCCTTGATACAGCATTTCGAAAAACATAGCAATTGTAGACAAACAGCCACCTATACATGTCTTTTCCATTTCTCTAACCATTTCCGTTGTAACCCCTTTAATAGAAGTTATTGGTTTAACCCTGCTACTGGTATATCCCACTAAAAATTTCACATTAGGCCAATTTCTTAAAAAACGGTCACTTAATAACGATGCATCGGCTTTTCTAAATTTCGTCACAACAGATTCTCCTATAATTTTCACATTTGGGTCACCAAAGTTTCTAGATACAGCTTCTTTAATCAATTCATTTTCATCTGGGTCAACCCCCATCATATAAGTTGTGATTCTATCAGTTTCAACAGCATTGGTTCCAGATATTATTGTACCAACTCTAACAGGATCTACTGGTGCTGGGGTACATCCTTCTCCACCAATAATTCCGTCAATAATCGTAAGGTCAGGTTTGAAGAGATATAACAAATCAACAAGTTTTTTATTAATCCGCCAGGTATGATTACGATACCTCATACTTCCCGGCAAAGTTCCCATTGCATTCTTAAAGCCAAGAGTAACTCCTGTATACAGATTTGTTTTCATTTTTGGAACAGATACATATAATGCTTTCCCTTGAATCACCTCACTTAAAATCCTCGGAATATATACATCCTTTTGAATTTCAGCTTTTGGTAAATAATAATGGTCTATTAATTGTTCCTCAAGGGCAATTAACCCCGTATTATAATATTTAGCAATACGGTCTATACCTGACGCTTCGTAGCAATAAGTTGTAGGAATTCTTATTCCTGCTGACTCAACAATCACAATATCATCTGTTAGTTCTTTTAAATAACTTATGACAGCTTCAAAAACTCGTGGATCTGTAGTCTGAGGAACTTGACTCACTCTCGTTCCTGTCTTTAGCATAACCGCAACCAAGTTTGGTTTTATAAGAACTTTTTTACCCTCAAACTTCTTTTTAAACCCTATTTCTCTATCAAGTGTATCTAGATTTTTATAAACAGTTTTACGAATACCTACAATATCCGGACGTTCAAAATATCTTTTTTCACCATAATAATACGGTAATGATACATAATTATGCATATAATTTAATTTTGGTGCTTCTGATATAACTACAGCGTTATTCATTACATTTCCTCCTCAAGCAATATTTCCTCGGACATATCATCCTCTTTTATTCTGCCATGTAGAGGTTTCCACCAAAAACTTCCGAATATCATGGTCATAACCAATGTACACCATACTGATTTTCTTACCAATTTGCCTACTTTAAAACCAACGATTAGGTATTCCGAAAAATGAAACAAAAACAAAACTAACAAAGGTGTTGACGTTTTAGTTAATGCAAGAACAATAAAAACCACCCAGATAAGCACCATAGCAATAAAATATAATACTTGTTTCATGTTTCCCTCCCTTTATGTGACACAACTTTTTCTTTTAATTCACCTAACTTTGTCATATCCATTATGCTGGTCCCTTTGTGATAACATATTCTAGTTAAACTATAATCTATTACTCCTCCTCACGGTCACAGCTCCTTATTAATAATTATTCGAATCATTTAACTTCTATTCAATAAAAAGGCGACAAATTCACTTCACTAGGAAACCTTAATTGACTTATAAAATTTCTTCTCCAACTAATAATTCTTCATCCTAAAACAAAAAAAGAACCTCATTATATTGAGGCTCTTTCCTTTATATAAATCTAGTTCTCATTCCAATCATATATCCGCATCTTTTCTCTGTACCGTTCTTTTGCGTTTTGAATTTGTATTTTACATCAATATTTCTATTATATTACAAACTTCTCCAACACATGTGCCACTCCATCTTCATCATTTGTTAAAGTCACATAATTTGCAATTTCCTTAATTCCTTCTGGAGCATTTTCCATAGCTACACCCATACCTACATATTCAATCATAGAGAAATCATTAAAGCCATCACCAACAGCTATCATTTCTTCTTTCTTAATGCCTAAATGTTCCCCTAATTTTTTAACTGCAATTCCCTTTGAAACTTCCTTATGGAAAAATTCTAAGAAGAATGGTCTAGAAGTACAAAAATTAACTTTTCCACTAAGCTCGTCCTTCAAAAAACTTTGATAATCAGCTATTTTTTCAACATCATCATACCATATGATCTTAGTAATTCCATTTGTAATTATTTCTTCTTTATTTTCCTTATGGATTAAAATAGATTTCACGTTTGATAATTTTTCATAATAAGAAACTTTTTCATTTAACTCATTTACATACAATTTATTATCAGACCATAAAATCATAGTAGTTTTAAATTTTTTCCCTAATTCTAGTATCTCTCTAGCATCCTCAGGGAAAAGACTTTGTTCATACAATATTTCTTTTGATTTACCCATTAAAATCATTGCTCCATTATAAGTTATATAAGGAAGGTCTAAATTTAACACCGAATTATATAGTTCAACCCCCTGTATAGCTCTGCCTGTACAAATTGTAAATACAATTCCCTTTTCCACAGCTTTTTTAATTGAAGCTATATTTTTCTCTGAAATTGTTCCTTTACTATTTATTAACGTTCCATCCATATCTACTGCAATTAATTTATATTTCATATTATTCTCCTACTCTTATTTATTTCCAGCTTATGTCCGCTTTTTTTCTAGGTACAGTTCTTTTATATTTTACATCAGGATATCCTATTATCATACAAGTTACTATTTCTTTTCCTTCTTTAACTTGAAGTAAATCATTGATATCATTATTCCATTTGGCAGCCCTTACAAAAAAACCACTAAAAAAAGTACCAAGTCCTAAAGCATTTGTCATAAGCTCCATATTTGAAGAAGCTAAAGCTCCGTCCACTGCTGAATTAGCTGTAACAACTACCACTACGGGAGCATTAAAAAATAATTTATCATTTTCTTTAGAACTTTCTTTCTCTTCTTCTCCCATGTCTCTCCACATTTTTGCATATCTTTTAACCTTCATAGTTTCAGGCGTTGGATTTTCAAGCATATGAACTCCTATATCCTTTAAAATATCAAAAGTTAACTCTTTTAATTCTTCCAATTTATCTTTTACTACAATAAAAGATACACTCTGACTATTACTTGCTGTCTGCGTAAATCTTCCAGCCTCTATAATTTTACAAAGTTTATCTTCTTCTACTTCTTTATTTTTAAATTGTCTTATAGTTCTTCTAAATTTTATGAAATTTAATAAATTATCAGCATTAACTGTAAATTTTTCTCTATCATACTCTACTACATCGTCCATATTGTACTCATCTGTTGTTATAGCATCTGCTGGACATACAGCAATACAATGACCACATTTAAAACATCTTACATTATTAATTCTAGCTTTACCATCTATGATCTCTATATCACTAGGAAAACATTCTTTAACACATTGACCACAACCTATACATTTTTTAATATCAACATTCATCATATTTATTCATCTCCTTATTATTTATAATCTAAAAAGAATTATTCCTCTTGCTGTAATTCAATTGAGTGCTAGAATCTCTTCATGCACTTTTAGAATTTATATCAAAATACTTTTTTATCTGCAATCATTTTTATTATACATTTAGTGGACTTTTCTGTCTAATAACATTTCAAGCATTGTAAGTATACTCAAAAAAATTTAAAATACCATCGTTAACACCAGAATATAAGAAAATCAAAGCTAAAGTTACTTAAATACACTATTGACAAGGAAGGTTTATCGTAATAGACTAAGTATAGGTTTATTAAAGTAAACCATCACAAATTGGAAAGGATATTTTATGGATAATCTAAAATTATTTGATGCTGAATATAAATTTATGACTTTAGTATGGGACAATGAACCCATTAATTCAACAGAACTTGTGAAACTATGCAAAGATAAATTAGGTTGGAAAAAGTCCACTACCTATACTGTTGTAAGAAAACTCAAAGACCGTAATATTATAAAAAACGAAAATACTATAGTCTCTTCTCTAATTAAACATAATGATGTTCAAAAATATGAAAGCGAAGCTTTATTAGACAAATCTTTTGGAAATTCTCTGCCTAAATTCTTAACAGCTTTCTTAGGAGATAAAAAAATTACCACAAAAGAAGCAGAAGAGTTAAAAAGAATAATTGATAATAGTAAGGAAGTGAATTAAAGTGGATGCATTAAAAGGATTTTTTCTATTTATTCTAAATATGAGTATCACAGCAACCTACGTTGCTTTAGCTATTTTAATTGTTAGAATCTTATTTTTAAAGAAGTTACCCAAAATCTATTCATACACCATATGGGCAATTTTATTATTTAGACTCTGTTGTCCTATTTCTTTTTCTTCAAATTTTAGCGTCTTCAATTTCATAAAACCTGATAACAATGGTAACAGTGCTTATATGGAGTATATCCCAAAAAACATTGACTTTATGCAAACTCCCGCTGTAGATGTTGGTACTACTAGTGTTAATAATTTAGTAAACACTTCACTTCCAAAGGCAACTCAAGTTGCCAGCATTAATCCAATGCAAGTGATTACCTTTATAGCTACAATTATTTGGTTAGCTGGGATATTAGCTTTAGTTTTATACAGTATTATTTCTTATTTAAAAGTAATATCTAATACAAAATTTACAACTATCTTTACCAGTAATGTTACAGACGACGTTATTGATAAAATTAAATTGAAAAGAAAAGTAAAAATATTTCAAAGTACTCAAATTAAAAGCCCTTTTGTTTGTGGCTTTATCGAACCTAAAATATATATACCTAATAATCTTCCAGAAAAAGAACTATCCTATATACTCAACCATGAACTCATACATATAAAAAGATTTGATTACTTAATAAAACCATTTGCTTATATAATTCTAGTCCTTCATTGGTTTAATCCAATATTGTGGATTTCTTTTTCACTTATGAGCAAAGATATGGAAATGAGTTGTGACGAAAGAGTTTTGTCCATTCTAGGTAATGACATCAAAAAAGATTATTCTAATTCACTGCTTTCCTTAGCAGTTAAAAATAATAAAATACTACAGGGAAGTCCACTAGCCTTTGGTGAAAGCAACGTAAAATCTCGTATTAAAAATGTATTAAAGTTTAAAAAACTATCTTCTTTCCTTACCGTTGCTGTTATTAGCTTGTTAGCTATACTTGGATACATTTTAATGGCAAATCCCGCTTCACTTAATATGGATAAGAACTTTTCTCCTAAATCTATAGAAATAGACCTAGTGGGAGATATGCAAAACATAGCCTTCACAGAGGAAGAGAGTTTAAAAATAACTGAGTTACTTCAATACGACAAATGGGAAAAATCTAAAATGGAATATGATCTTTCTACTATGACCTATATTAGCAATAAAACTGTAAAAGAAGCCATAAATGGTGAATCTCAAAAAGTTATTGGCTTGTATGAAGATGTTGATGGCTATACTTTTATTAAACTATATAGTGGTTTTGGCCTTAAGGATGGTAATTATTATAGGACTCCTGTGGAAGTTTATAGTGATATTGAAGATTATTTAGGAACTCAATATTTTGTCCCTGAAGAAGACATTTCACCGCAATTCGATGCTAAATCAGATAAAAGTAAATCTCCATCAAACTCTGATCCTATAGCAGAAATAATATTTATAACTACCGACGAAAAAGAACTTACTAAAATTGGCGAGATGCTATTTGCTACTAAACTTAAAACATTTATGAATGAGAATGTTGATGATGCAGATGAAATAGTATCTTATACCATCAAAGATTCTAAATATTTAGCTGGCACTGTAGATGAATTTGCTATTTCTATAGAATACGATTTAATACCTAAAGTTGAAAATAGTAATTGGCAAGCGGGAAATGGCATTACCAATGCCTATAGAGAGTTAAGAATCAAAAGAACTTCAAAAAAAACATACCAACTTATAAGTTTTGGTACCGGTGGTGCTGCGGTTGGACTTCCTTATTTATTCAATGCCTCTAGATTGGGCTCCTCAATAATATTGAGAGATAATTTATATAATTCCAAAGAGCTACTATATTTTAATGATGAAATCAATTCTGAAGAAGACTTAATAGCAACTAAAGTTTTTGTTGACATACTCAATAATACTACTAAAGAAGAAAAAATTCATCTATCACCTGAATTAGTCGGTTACTCTATATGGTTTAAAATAGATGGTGATTCTTCTAATCAATACTTACTTGGTAACAGAACTAATATAGATTACGATAACGAAAAAATATACTGTGATATTTTCTGCATAGACAAAGATAACCTAAGTCAAATTTCAATTTTACAATCCTATGTTCAAGATTTCACTGCTCAAGGAACACTTCCAACGATTATTGATTTTTCAATAGCTCTAGTAAAAAACCACATCATTTACGAAGACGTGGACGGTTATTGGAAAGTTCAAGATGTAAGTACTAAAGAAATATATTCCAGTTACGAAAATAATGATAAAACCACAGAAATTGAACAATATTATTCTGATACAGACGAATACATTACTATATTAAAATATAAAGAAGACAATTCTTATTTAATCTTTGATAAAGCTAGCAAGAAATTTAAGAGAGAATCACTATAGCTATACACATTTTATTATTCTCTTTTAAAAGGACTTAACATAACTTATATTAAGATAACAATTTCATTGAAGGGAGAAAAATGTTTTTATACGGTTGCGGATTTCCTAATTATAATTTTTTCTACAATCAATTTAGAAATATAAAAGTAGGAAAAATTAATTGGGAAGATTTTATTAATGAATGGGTGTTACTTAAAACCTCCGAGAATAAGTGGATCTTTGGAAGAATCGATGATTATTATGCTTTAGACAAGAAAATAAAAATTCTAGCACTGATAGATGAAGAATTCAGATATACTAAGACAAATGAATTAAATATTACAGAGCTTTGGGTTGTTGATAGTTGGAAGAAATTCGCTCCTTCACAGGAAGATTTAGATGTAAGTGGAGAATGGAAAACATCCTATGAAAATATGGTATTAACTCAATCAGGCAATAAAGTCACAGGAACATATACTCATCAGGTCGGAAAGATAAACGGAATTCTTAAAGGTAATGTTCTAAAAGGTACTTGGTCTCAGAAATCTCCTGATACTTCTGGTAATATTGAGTTTGAATTTACTGAAACTGTAACTTTTTAATTTACCATCCTAATAAAAGAATATTTTATTGTGCCTTTAGTATAATTTTTTCTTCTTTGTCACTCCATCTAATTGTAAAAGTAATTTCCTCATCTTCCTTCACGAAAATGAACGACAAGTTATGTTAGCTATTTCTTCATAGGATAGCCTCTGCCAATCTCGCAGCCAAAGAACTTCTCGTTGCTTTTTCGGGAATCGTTAATAAAACTGCCACAATCCTTCTACTTTTCTCTTTCCTCTGAAAAACTTCTTCCGGCCCATCTCTAACTGGAATATCTAGTAACTGCTCATCTAAAGAAATAGTTATAATTGCATTTTTTCTACTATATTCCCTAAATACATTTCTTGCAATTTTATGTATCCATGTAGATACATGACAATCTCCACGAAATCTATGGGCGGATTTAAATAATTGGAAAAATCATCTGGAAAGTGGGACTATTTTTTAAGTTTTACATTTTTTCCCTCATATAGTCTAACAAAAATAAAGCCTATGCAGTAAAATTTGGCATAGACTTTATTGCTTAAGTTATTTTTTCAAAATTTGTTTCTATTTTATAAATAGATTAATAATTCTAGTAAGCTCTAATTTCCTTAATCATAAACTCTTTACCACTTAATGTTTCCCATTCTTCATAACCACAGTTAGGGCATTTACCTCTATTCTGAACAACATTAAAAACATTATCACACGCCTTGCACATTCCATTACCTGGCATAATCTCAATTTCTAATTTTGTATCTTCCATAGCTGTACCATCTACTGCTGCAGGATAACAGTCTTCAATATATTTGGGAACAACGCTAGATAACTCACCGATTTGAAGTACCAAAGTATCTATTGTTGTTACAGCATTTCTTTCTGCAAAAGCTGTTACAGTTTTTATTATATCAAATACAATTCCTAATTCGTGCAAACGACTCACCTCTCTTATAAAGTATAAAGACAAGGCACCTGAGCAGTTTCTGCAAGTATTCGCTGATTCCACTAGTTACCTTGTCATTTATTTTATATAATAATTCAATACATTTTATTTATCATTATTTCCAGAAAATGCTGATTTCATTGCTTTCACAGGTTTATTAACTGCAATTCTTACTTTACGTTTTAATGCATGTTTCACAACGGTAGATTTCATATCTTTAAACTCTGGATTTGCTTTATCATATTTTCTTACCAATTTAATTGCATCAAATTTACATTTTGTAGTACATTGACCACAACCTACACACATATATTCATCTACAACTGTAGCACCACATCCAAGACAACGCTCAGTTTCCTTTTTAATCTGTTCTTCTGTAAATGTACCACGTAAATCCTTGAAAGTTTCCTTAGTTTCACTTCCATCAGCATGAGTAGCTTTTTCTCTTGGAATATTATCATATCCTTCAAGAACAAGATTATCTTTATCAAAAGCTTTGTATGCTCTATTCCAACGACCAATAGTTAAACTCTGTCCTTTATTAACAAAACGATGAATTGAAATGGCACCCTCTTTACCCATTGCAATTGCATCAATAGCAAATCTAGGTCCTGTATATACATCTCCACCAACAAAAATATCAGGTTGAGCTGTCTGATATGTTACAGAGTCAGCTTTAACCGTATTATTACGATTCAACTCTACTTTGCTTCCTTCTAATAACTTACCCCAATCCATACCTTGTCCAACTGATATTAAAACATTGTTTGCTTTAACAATTTTAGTTTCATTTTCATCAAATTTAGGACCAAATTTTCCATTTTCATCAAATACAGAAAGACATTTTTTGAATTCAACACCAACTACATGTCCATTTTCTACAACTATACGTTTTGGACCCCATGAATTGTTGATCACAATATCTTCTGCCATAGCTTCTTCAATTTCTTCTTCAAGAGCTGGCATTTGCTCTCTATTTTCTAAGCAGAACATATTAACTTTAGAAGACCCTACTCTTGTAGCTGTTCTAGCTACATCAATAGCAACATTACCTCCACCAATTACAATTGTTTCGCCTTCCATTTTCATCTCTTGATTAAGTGCAACATTTCGTAAGAAATCAACTCCAGTTACAACACCATCAGCATCTTCACCTTCAATTCTAAGATTTCTTCCAGCTTGAGCTCCTATTGCAATATAAAAGGCTTCATATCCTTTTCCTCTTAAATCATTAAGAGTTACATCTTTGCCAACTTCAATGCCAGTTTTAAATTCAACACCTAATTCTCTTAAAACATCTATTTCAGCATTAATTACTTCTTTTTCTAGTCTGAAAGCAGGTATTCCGAAAGTAAGCATTCCACCTAAAGCCTTTTGCTTTTCAAATACTGTGACTTTATATCCATCTAAAGCTAAATAGTAAGCACAAGATAGCCCAGCAGGACCAGCTCCTACAACAGCAATCTTTTTGCCATAATTATGCTTTAATACAGGTACAAAACGATGCTCATCTTTTAAATCTTGCTCAGCTATGAATTTCTTAATATCATCAATAGCTATTGCCTCATCTATATCTCCTCTTGTACATTCTGATTCACAATATCTTGGACAAACACGTCCGCATACAGCTGGGAATGGATTTTCCTTCTTAATAAGTTCAAGTGCTTCTTTATATTTACCTTGAGAAGCAAGTTTTATATAACCTTGAATACCTATGTGAGCAGGACATTCTGCTTTACATGGGCTAGAGCCACCATCAACAACAACTTGCATATTAGTACGGAAATCCTCATTCCACTTATCAGGACCCCATTCAGTATTATATGGAAGTTCTCTTTTCTTCTCTGGTTCTGTTGTTTTTGAACATAGTTTCTGTCCTAATTTTAATGCATTAGCTGGGCAATTTTCAACACACTCACCACAAGCAACACATTTCTCTTTATCTATCTGTGATACATAATTAGAACGAACCATATCAGGGTTTATCCATCTATTAGAAAGTCTCATATTGAAGCAACCACAGCCACAACAATTGCATATTGCATGAGTTTTTCCTGGACCATCTGTATTTGGTATGCTATGCATTAAACCATTTTCTTCTGCTTTTTTAATAACTTCAAAAGCTTCTTCACGAGTTATTTCTCTACCTCTACCTGTTTTTATATAATATTCAGCTGCATGGCCCATCTGAATACATATATCTTCCTTCAAATGCCCACAGCCTTCTCCTACTGCTTCTCTTGAAGTACGACAAGCACAGTCAGATAGTGAGAAAATGGTATTTTCATTTAAAAATTTAGAAACTTCCTCATAAGATGCTCTTCTAGATTCACCATCAACTGATGACTCTATTGGAATAACACGCATAGGACCTGCTCCTACAGGAACATTACCTATAGCTACTGGTCCTCTTAATCTACTGTATTCCTCGAAAAATTCACCTAACTCTGGGTGACCATTAACTATCATTTCCATATGTCCTGGAACCCAAAGTTCTATCCAATATTTATTAACTCCATCTATTTCGTTAACAAAAGCAGCGCCACCCATAGCAACTTCCCATAATAATTCTTCTGTTCTTTCTACTGATTTACCACACTCAGCTGCAACTTCTGATGCACTCTTCTTTACACGCAGCCCAAGACAAAGAGCTGCTTCCGCCATCTCTTCAGTTATAATTGGTTCTAAGATTTTATATTCTGGACGATCCTCAGTTATTCCATTCTTAGAACCCATTTTGGTTCTACTTATCTTATTCGCAAGTTCAAGTACCTTTTGCTTTGCCATTTATATTCCCCCCTGTTGAAATTTCTATATAATATTATTTTCCATTCCAATTTCCTACTTCAGTACGTAACCATTCTGCCCATTCATCAATTCCTTCACCAGTTCTTGCTGATATCGGAATAACCTTAATGTTAGGATTTAATTTTGTTACACGCTCTTTAACTGCCTCTAAATCAAAATCAAAATAATCTATCGCGTCAATTTTGTTAATTAGTAAACAATCAACGATAGAAAACATTAGTGGGTATTTTAAAGGTTTGTCATCTCCCTCTGGTACACTTAAAATCATTGCACTTTTAGAAGCGCCTGTATCAAATTCTGCTGGACATACTAAATTTCCAACATTTTCTAGTATAGCCAAATCTATTCCTTCTGTTCCCATTGCGGCTAACCCTTGTTTAGTCATATCTGAGTCAAGATGACACATACCACCTGTATGTAATTGTATTACTTTTGCACCTGAAGTAGAAATTGTGTGTGCATCTACATCTGAATAAATATCAGCTTCCATAACTCCAATCTTCATTTCATCTTTCAAAGCCGTAATTGTTTTCATAAGTGTTGTTGTTTTACCTGAACCCGGTGACGACATCAAATTCAATAGAAATGTCTTTTCCTTTTTCAATTCTTTCCTAAGCAAATCTGCTTGTCGATCATTATCTTCAAATACACTTTGCTTAATCTCAATAACTTTAAACTTATCCATATACTCTCCCCTTGTTTCATCGTAAATTTCTTTGTTACTTTTTCTACTATTTATAAAACAAAAATAATTATTTTATAATTATTTTATAATTATTATACCATAAATTTACTTACTATAAAACACATGTAATAGCTTTATTTTACATAATATTTCATTTTCTTTCCCTCATAAAACTTCACTTTTTTACATCAAAACCTATTTTATTATAATATTTAATTCTTATTTGTAAACTAATACATTATTATAAAAAATATGTAAGTTATGAATATTAACTCTAGATTAAGACCAAAAATCATTAAAGCTCTGGAATTAGCTTTAAATCCGGAAATACCAACTATGATGATAACAGATTTTGTAACATTACTCAGAATGATGCCTGGACAAATTTCAAGTGGTACTCTGCCTGTTAATGCAATAATATACCAGTTTGTTATAATCACTACCATTTTTATAGTCGAATATGTTGGCGTTGGATTAATACTTAAAATAGCTACAATAATCTTCTTTACCAAACGAGATATATTAAGAAAAGATTCATTCGTCCCTTTATGAGTTTATAAGTTTGCCTGTAGAAATACTTACCAACCTATTAATGTCTTTATATAAATTTTTCACTAATCATTTTAAAGTTATTATTGGTAATTCCGGAGGATTATATATACGTGGTACTCGTGTTGATTCTCTTGCTAGTCCACGACTAACTATTAGTGTTTGATTTGGAAAATCATATCTGCCACCTGCGTATTGAGGAAAAAAATGTCCATCGTCTGCAAAAAAACCTTGGTTTGGAGATAAAACACCATTTAGAATACCTGGTATTCTCCACTGTCCACCGTGGGCATGTCCCGCTAATACAAGATCAAATTCATGTTCCTGATAAACTTCCACCATTTTCGGACGATGTGAAAGTAGAATGGTAAAATTGCTCGTATTCGCAGCTTTTTCTGCATTATTTAGTTGTTTTAACCATTTGTCACCTTGAATTTCAGGGTCATCAATACCACAAATTTCAATGATTTGCTTGTCCACCTTCAATTCTCTGCAATCTCCTTCAAGTATCTCTATATCATAGCTTCTTATCATATTTTTAACATTATCTATTTCTCCGGTCCAAAATTCATGATTGCCACTTACATAGTAGCATAGATATCTATCTGCAACATTTTCAAAAAATTCTTTTGCCTTATCTTGAGATAATCGGTCATCAACTATATC
>DAOUPR010000189.1 GCA_030626065.1 Clostridium sp.
ATAGCAAGGTCCACTATTACAAATTTGAATAACATTTTTTCCTCTCTCTTGTACAGAAATCATAGAATAAAAACTCGCTACACCGTACACTTTACTTAGAGGAATAGCTAACTCCTTTGAAATTTCTACTAACTGCTCTTCTGATACATTGTTCTTTTCAGAACCATTTTGTACCTTGATTAGTATCTCAAGAAGTTTGTCTTGAGAATTACCTATTTCTTGAATTACTTTTAAAACGTTTTCTCTTCCAATCATTTATATTACACCTCCTTAATTTTTTAGAAGCCATTCTTCAATAGTTTCATCATATAAAGAATGGGAAATTAATATTGCCTTAGCCATTTTGGGTTTAACTAGTTCATATGTGTATCTTTCTCCATCAGATGTGAAAATGTCTAACAAAGGTTCCTTTGAACATAATCCTACACATCCAGTAGTCTCAATAATAACGTCATCGATTTCTGCTTCAATCAAAACTTCTTGAAGAGCCTTCAATACTTCATTTGCGCCAACGCTTACACTACACTTTGAATACCCCAAAACTGCTCTTATTCTTCCCTTTTTTCTTTTATTTTTAATATTTTCTTCTGCAGCTTTTCTTAAGTGTAGATATATTTCTGTATAAGTCATACCCAACCCCCCCCCAAATAATTAATTGCATCTTTATAACTTGCATATATCATGCCAAAAAAAAGAAAAAAATTATTATATAATTTTAATTAAAGTGTTTTATGAAACTAGTGATTCTTCCTATTCTTAACAACATGTTTTGATAAAATTTTGACAAACTAATAATTTTTATTTTTGCTTCATCTTTTATCTTTCTGTAAAGAATCATCAAATAAAAACATATTCAAGTGAAAATTGACTCAAAAAAAATGAAGGCGAAATAAAATAATACGCCTTCATAAAAATTATTGATATTTATTATTTATTTTAATGCACAAATGCATTTAATAATGCTCTAGTACATCCTTCTTTATGTGTTTTTGTATTTTTCTTACAACCGTCGATTGATTTACTTCTAACGCCTTTGCCATCTCATATGTTGTTTTATATTTCTTGTAGACATTTTCAATAAGTTTCTTTTCTACCATATCTATAGCTTCCTTCATTGGAATAATACCATCTACCATAATTCCTTGACAAAGTCCATTATTATTTTTAAATAAATATAATGGTAAATCTTCTTCATCTAATACAGCTTTTGTAGTTGTTACAATCAATCGTTCAATTATATTTTCTAGCTCCCTTATATTCCCTGGCCAACTATATTGCAGTAAAACTGTTTCAGCCTCTGGAGTTATATCTTTATTGCAGCCATATTTGTTGTTAAAGTAATCTATAAAATGATAACATAAAGGAATAATATCAGCTTTTCTTTTTCTAAGTGGTGGAATTTCTATTGGTACTACGTTTAGCCTATAGTATAAGTCCCATCTAAACTTACCTTCTACAGACATTTTGTGCAAATCTCTATTTGTTGCTGCAATCACTCTAATATCTACCTTTTTTTCCGTAGTTCCGCCTATTCTTACTAGTTTTCTTTCTTGTAATACTCTGAGTAATTTCACTTGTAGATTTAAAGGTAAATCTCCTATTTCATCTAAAAAAAGTGTCCCTTCATGTGCAAGCTCAATAAGCCCAGGCTTGCCCTTGCTTCTTGCTCCAGTAAAGGCACCTGTTTCATATCCAAATAACTCTGACTCAATGAGATTTTCAGGTATAGCTCCACAGTTTATTTTTACGAAGGGTTTATCCTTCCTATTGCTCAAATTCTGGATGAATTTAGCTACTACTTCCTTTCCTACACCAGATTCCCCTAATATTAACACAGTAGAATCAACACTTGCTACATTGCTCGCAATTTGCAAGATTGCACCAAATTCTGGGCTATTGACAACTAGATTGTTAGTATCAAATTCTAATTTTTCATTTTTATTACTGCCAGATTGATAATATTTTTCTAACTTCTTTGCTTCCTCAATTTGACTCTTTAATTTATTTAACTCATTAATATCTCTAATGTTTGTTACAACTCTTTTAATTATTCCATCTTCATTAAAGATAGGTGTTGCTGTAGATAGGAATTTTTTATCGCCTTTTCCTTTTTGAAAAAATGATATTCTTCTTTTTTCTTTAAGCGCTGCTACAGTTGCAGATGGAAAAATTATGTTTTTGTCTTGTATTTTTTGGACTGAATCACTATCTTCATTCTTAGAATAATTAGCCATTTTTTCCCAAGCGTCATTAGTTTTAAGTATTTTGCCTTGACCATCTGTTATTACAAGTCCGTCATATGATGATTCCACAATTGTTTCTAATTCTTCCTTTAATTCTGTAATTTCTTTATATTTATGTGAAAGCTCATCAAGTAATTTTGTTTTTTTAGATATTAAATAAGGTAAACACATATCTACTTCTGCAATTCCTTGTAATACAGCTACTGCTTTATCTCTACACGTATCGTATCCACAAGCTCCACAGTTCAATTGATCTTCTTTTGTATATTTGTTAGTTTGCTGTAGTACATCCTGGATATCATTTTCAGACGGGAAAGGTAAAATGCTTCTTCTATTTAAATAATCTCTATGATAATCTTCTTTTGAATTAATATCTTTACTTGTCTCTTTTTTAGCATTATCTTTTTTGTCATCGTAATATTTATAAATATTATTAATCTTTTCAAAATAGTTTATTTGACTATCTATTTTAGGACCCTCTATGCACCCTTTACACATCAAAACATCTGCAATCTTAATTAATGTTTCCCCTTTTAAGATTGCTTTTACTAGTTTTAAGCATTCAGTATCTCCTTCTATTGAGGTATATTCATTTGATTTTAAATGTTTTAATGACTCAAGATTGCTCAATAATCCTCCTGCTAAAGGAAATAGCTTCCCTTTGCTACAATTCATGCTATCAAAATACAACTCTTGAGACTTGTCTATACTAATACAATTATCTTGAAAAAGTTGTTTTAATTCATCAAATGTTAATACTGAATCAATTATATCTTTAAATTGAGGCTCACTTGCCTCAGACTTTTTTGCTACACAGGGTCCTATAAAAACAATTTTTACTTCTTCATTCTTATATTTTTCTTTGATTAACTTTCCTGTTGCTATCATAGGAGAAACAAAGGGTAATAGATTGTTTATAAGCTCAGGATAATGTTTTTCTATCATTGCTACAAAAGCTGGACAAGATGAGTTTATGTATGTCTCTTTTAAATTATTTCCTAAAAATTCATCAATCTTCATTGATAATATCTCAGCACCTACCGCAGTTTCCCAAACCTCTGAAAATCCTAAAGCCCTAATAGCTCCTACTACCTTTTTATATGGAAACATGTGAAAGCTTGCTACAAAAGATGGTGCTAAACATGCTATAACCTTTTCATTATTTTTTAGAATATCTAATGTCCTTGCTTTACTATCTACTACTATTTTAGCTCCTTGTGAACAACTCTTAATACACTTCCCACAGTTGATACATCTTGAATGTAGTATTTTAGCTTGCCCATTACTTATTTGAACAGCATTTACTGGACAATTTCTAACACACGCATAGCACTGCTTACACTTATTTTGGGTAATACTAATAATATCCTGCATAAGATTCCCCCTTATAGTCCATACTCCAAAAAATAAAAAATACACATCTTCAAACTTATTATGTTTATTTTATATCAACTACTATTATACTAAATTTTCCTTCATAATCCAAATTTATCCGATGGCTTGTGATTTTAATTTTGACACTTCTTTAAGTATGGTACCCAAATCTTTGATTTGGTGTTAATCACTTAGTTTCTTCATCAGAGGTTGGTCTCTTATTTTCTTTATTAATTCCTAGTTCCTGTATTGGTTCATCTAAATTTCACTTTTATGTTGTTTTAAGAAATATTACCTAGTTGTACTTGTTAAGTGTTTTAATCTATTTTTTCATAATATTTTTTAGTTTAAACAAATCTTCTAAATATACTTTTTTTAATTGTTTCCTATATATTACTGCTGCAGGATGATATAATGGAAACACATCGTATTCCTTGTTTCTAATTTCTTTGTTTAATAATTTCCCATGAACCTCACCAATTTTAGTCTTATTATCATCAAATATAGTTGTTAATGGAATATTGCCAAGAGTTACAATTATTTTTGGCTCTATAATTTCAATTTCGCTGAATAAAAACTTTTTAAATAAATCAATTTCCTTTTTACTAGGAGTTCTATTAATTCTATTACCTGTTTTTTTACTTTCGCGAGTTGGTCTATATTTAACTACATTAGTGATATATAAATCTTTTCGTGATAAATTTAGAATACTTAAAAATTCTTCTAAATGTTTTCCTGCCTGACCTACAAATGGTTTTTTGAGTTCTACCTCCTTTGAACCAGGCGCTTCACCAATTAACACTATTTTACTATTTGCTTGACCATCTCCCAAAACAATTTCCATATCTCTATAATCTTTAATAATTTGTTCATTTAATTTCATCAACTTATTTTGTTTCATTAATGTCATCCTCTCTAAATATATTACAGCCCACTACTATATACAGCTTATTTTATTTTGATTATTAACCTACTCTAAATTAAAGCATATTTCTGAGTATTTTTTCTTAATTGCTTTGAAATCTTCCCATGCAGGACCTTTTTTCTTTTCATCTCTTAATAGCGCTGCTGGATGATATGTAGCTATTATCAAAAACTCGCCTTTTTGTATCCATCTCCCTCTGTGCTGAGTAATTCTAAAACTCTGATCAATAATATTTTGTGCAGAAACTGCTCCTAAACATACTATTATTTTAGGACGTATTAATTTTACCTGCCATCTTAGATATTTTATGCATTCTTCAGTTTCACTCTTCAATGGATTTCTATTGTTTGGTGGCCTGCATTTCACAATATTTGCAATATATACCTCTTCTCTTCTTAAATGTATTGCATCTAGTATTTTATCCAACAAATTACCTGCAGGTCCTACAAATGGTTTTCCTGATTTATCCTCGTAACATCCAGGCCCTTCTCCTATAAACATGATTTTAGCATTTTGAAATCCTTCCCCAAATACTACTTTTGTTCTATATTCATGTAATCTGCATTTAGTACATTTTTCACAAAATTTATTGATATCTTCAAGAGTATACATATATTCCCTCCACAGTGTTATAATGTGTTTATTTCAGATTAACCTTCATGCCTTGCCTACTCAAGACACAAAAGTTATGAAAATACGAAACACTTGGATTTAGATTATTATCTGATAAGTATAAGTAGATTATCAAAATCTTTGATTTTGAGTAAGTCACTTAGCAGCTTTATCAGAGAACAGAAATCTTCGATTTCTTGTGAATCATATACATTACTTCTTACCTTAATCAATTACATAAGAAGTGATGTATATCTGAACAACAAAGATAATAATCCAAATCCTTAGTCAACACTTCTTTCATATTATTTTATTTTGTCATTTATATTGTAGTCTAATAATACAGACCTTATATCCAAAAAATGCTATACCTTATTTTAACATAATATGTTGCTTTTAATAAGAAAAATGAATTTTATATATTTATTCTTTTGACTCCATTTTATTACGCATAATAGTATTATCTTTTGTAAGTATATTCAATTACTTCTTATTATAGTTTCTTGTATTATTGCATTCTATATTTATATATTATCAATATTTACTCATCATTTAGCTTTTGTGTTTCTTGTAACAGAGAGCTGCATTTGTGGTAAATAGTAACTAATTATCCTCTCTTTCCAATTAAATATCATTATCATTTACATTCATCAATTTTACATCTGTACACTATAAAAGACTAGGCTCAACTAAGCCTAGTCTACTATAATTTTAAAAGAGCATTAATATACTCCCCTATAAGTACAAATGACCGACACAAAATCTATAATTTTGTGTCGGTCACTTAGTCTTCGTTAAGCAACAACTATTACGAAGTTAATTTATCAAAAAACAAAAAGAACCAGCGACGACCTACTCTCCCATAAGTATAAGTAGGCAACCAAAATCTGTGATTTTGTGTTGGTCACTTAGTTTCTTCATCAGACAACCCAAATCTTCTTTTTGATTTGGTGTTGGTCACTTAGTCTGCGTTAAGCAACAACTATTACGAAGTCGATTTGTCAAAAAACAAAAAGAACCAGCGACGACCTACTCTCCCA
>DAOUPR010000136.1 GCA_030626065.1 Clostridium sp.
CCCTACTCTTCCTCTAAGTTGATGCAATTGTGATAATCCAAACCTCTCTGCATCTTCAATTATCATTATTGATGCATTCGGTACGTTAACACCAACTTCAATTACAGTTGTAGAAATTAATACATTAACCTCTCTATTGAAAAATTTTTCGATAATACAATCCTTTTGATTCTGCTTCATTTTTCCATGAAGCATCTCCACATTAAAGTCTTTAAAAATACTTCTATTTATTCTTTCATAGTGTTCCTCTACTGAAACTAAATTAATATTTTCGTTTTGCTCAATCAATGGACACACTATATATATTTGCCTTCCTTTTTTTAATTCTTCCAAAGCAAATTGATATACCTTCTCTTTTTTATTCTTTTGAACTAAATATGTATCTATTTTTTTTCTTCCAGGAGGTAATTCGTCAATTATAGAAATGTCTAAATCTCCATACATACACAACGCTAATGTCCTTGGTATTGGCGTTGCACTCATCACCAATACATCCATATAACTATTCTTATTAAATAATTTTGCTCTTTGTTCAACACCAAATCTATGTTGCTCATCTGTTACAACTAACCCTAAGTTTTCAAAAATAACATCATCTTGAAACAATGCGTGTGTTCCAATAACTATGTGGATTTGACCTTCCTGAATTTTTCTTTTAATCTCAAGCTTTCTTTTTGGTGGTACACTACTAGTTAAAATTTCAATATTTAAATTATATGGACTTAATATGCTCTTGATATCTTCAAAGTGCTGCTTTACTAAAATTTCAGTTGGTGCTACCATAACTGCCTGATATCCATTTTTAACAACATTAAGGATAGCTATAAACGCAATTATTGTTTTACCAGACCCTACATCACCTTGAAGTAATCTGTTCATAGGACTGTCTTTCTTTTGATCCATTAATATTTCTCTAACAGCTTTAGTTTGAGCAGTCGTAAGTTGAAAAGGAAGTCTTTCTTTAAAATCGCTTAACTCTTGTGCAATTTTAAATGCAATACCCTTATTTTGTGTAATTCTAAAATCCTTAATCATAGCAATTTTTAAAGAATACATAAATAATTCTTGGAATTTTATTCTTTTTAAACTTTTTCTTAAATTAGCTTCCCCATATGGATTATGTACATTATGCAAAGCAGTATCTAATGAAATTAGATTATATTTTTTAATAATGTATTGGGGCATATTTTCTTGAAATCTGAATTGAGTTAATACATTTTTTATAGACTTAATAAGCAAATTATTAGAAATTCCTTTTGTTAAAGAATATTTGGGAATAATATAGTTTTCTTTTAAATTGCTCTCCACCACTACAGGACTCTGCAAAACACGATTTTTACCTTTTATTAGAACTTTACCTTTTAAATAATATTCTTTACCAATTTGATAATTCTTTTTTATAAAGGATTGATTAAACCACTTTGCTGTAAAACTATTCTCCCCATCTGTGAAAATAATACTTGATATAATAAGATTTTTTCTAATATATATATCATTATTTTTTTTCACAACAGTACCTTTGATGATACAAATTTCACCTTGGCCTACATTAAGTATATTATTTTCACTTTTAACATACTCATATTCGTAAGGAAAATATAATACTAAATCTACTATTTTAAATATTCCTAACTTATTTAAATTGTCTTTTGTTTTATTTCCAACACCTTTTAGATAACTGACATCATCATTTAAATTCATATAATATCTCCATTTTAATAAAATAAAAAAGCCCGGAGGCTTTTTTTATTCTACAGAAATTATAAAATAATAAAGTGGTTGTTTTCCATTAAAATTTTGAACATCTATTTCATCAAATTTTTCTTCTATACTATCCACTAAATCATTAACTTTAGCTTCATCACAATCTTTACCATAATATATTGATATAAGTTCTGACTCTTCATCTGTCATTTCATCAATTAGTTCTTTAGCTACTTGATAAACATCATCACCCACGCATGTGATTCTACCTTCACAAAGACCTAATATATTACCTTCTTTAATCTGTTTTCCTTCAAATTCAGTATCTCTAACTGCATAAGTTACTGATGAAGTTTTTACTTCCGCAATTATTTCTTTCATGTTTTCAATATTATTATCTATTGAACTATGTTCATTAAAAACTGTAATTGCAGCAATTCCCTGTGGAATAGTTTTAGTTGGAATAACAAAAACATTTTTTTCAGAAATTTCAGCAGCTTGTTCAGCAGCCATAATTATATTTTTGTTATTTGGAAGAATAAATATATTCTTTGCATTTATTTTTTCAATATTTTCTAATAAATCTTGTGTACTAGGGTTCATAGTTTGACCACCTTCAATAACTGCCTTTACGCCTAAATCATTGAAGATATCCTTTAATCCTTCCCCCATTACTACTGAAACAAACGCGTATTCTTTTTCTTCTTCTACTAAACTTTTTGCTTCTTCACTATAGTTAATTCCTAAAGTTTCTCTATGTTCTTCTCTCATATTATCAATTTTTATTTTTGATAATTCTCCAAGTTTAACTGCTTGTGATAATACCCACCCTGGGTCATTAGTATGAATATGTGTTTTTATTATATCTTCCATACCAATAACGATAATCGAATCTCCTACAGAAGATATAGTGTCTCTAAAACTATCTGCAGCGGATACAGCCTTCTCTGTCCTTATAAAAAACTCTGTACAATAACCAAACTTTATTGTAGCTGGATCAATATGTTGTTGTGCACTATAATTTTGTTTTTCTTCCTCTTGTACATTCTTTTCATGCTTAATACCACTAAAATCATTCTTTAATACTTCAAGCATTCCTTTGAATAGTATCAATAAACCCATTCCACCGGCATCAACAACTTTAGCTTCTTTTAATGCTGGTAACATATCCGGAGTTTTATTTAATATTTCTTCACTATAAGCACATACTTTTTCCATCAACTTAGTAACATCTGGCTCTTCAACTTCTATTGCTTTTTCGCCTGCTGATCTTATAATTGTTAAAATTGTTCCTTCAGTAGGTCTCATTACAGCTTTATATGCATATTTAGAGCCCTGTTCAATTGCTTTGGAGAATTGGTCAGCATCAACTTCATTAAATCCTTCAAGACCTTTTGCAATACCTCTAAATATCTGTGATAAAATCACGCCTGAATTCCCTCGCGCTCCCATGAGTGCTCCTCTTGAAACAAGTCTCGCAATTTCTCCTATATTATCAGTATCTTTATCTTTTATTTCATTCACAGCACTACTGAACGTCATTGACATATTTGTTCCTGTGTCCCCGTCAGGTACTGGAAATACATTTAATGAATTGACATACTCCTTTTGCTTTTCTAGATTGTTAGAAGCGTGTATTAGCATATCTTTTAGTTTATTTCCATTCAATCTATATTGTTCCAACTGCTAGTACCTCCTTATACTCTTACACCTTGAACATTGACTGTAACACTAGATACTTTTAAACCTGTATGCGATTCAACATTATATTTTATCTTTTGTATAATGTTATTTGCAATAACAGATATCTTAGTTCCATACTCTACAATTATAAATAATTCAATGCTCAGTACATTATCGTTATTATTAATTTTCACACCTTTACCAAACTTATCTCCCTTTGTAATCAACTCCCAGAATCCCTCTGATGCATTTTTAGACGCCATACCTACCACACCATAACATTCCATAGTAGAAAGCCCTACAATATCTGCAAGAACATCTTCTGAGTAATTAATAGCTCCTAGACTGTTAGAAAGTTCCATCATGATAATTTCCTCCTTATCAACCGGTACCATAGTAATTATTGTATATTATAATACTAAATTTATCAAGAATGTATTAAAATATACTTTAAATTGATTTTAATACATAATCGCTAGTTTAGCAAGAAACAATAAAATAATTTATATACAAATAATATTTTAAAGTGTCAATAATCATTCCATAATTAAAAAAATACCATTTTTTTTTATAAAAATCAAATTTACCGTTGCAAAACACTGTTTTTCTATGGTACAATATTACTCGGTTACTTTGAAGTCGAATCATCTAAGTTTTAGGAGGTGTTTTTATGGCAAGAAGATGTGAAATATGCGGTAAGGGTGTTGTATCTGGTGTACAATATAGCCACTCTCACCGTCAAAGTAAAAGAAAATGGGCACCAAACTTAAAGAGAGTCAAGGCTGTTGTTAATGGAACACCTAAGAGAATCAATGTTTGTACAAGATGCCTACGTTCTGGAAAAGTCCAACGTGCAGTATAATTATAAACAAATTCAATAAAAAAATGCAATTGAGTTATCAATTGCATTTTTTTATTTTTTGTTTCTAACAAATATTCTAATAATTGATGAAATTAATTTTGGAACTTTAATAGCAACAATTTTCATATATTCCTCCTAGTACAGATTAACTCTCTATTATGTTATGTGGAAATTTGAAAAATGTTACTAATTTTTAGTCAATGGAATAAAAAACTATTAATATTCCGCTCTTAAAACTAATCTCTACAGAATTATCACTAAATACATTTGATATTGTCATAGCATTTCCCATAGATAAATCATAGTCTGCCAAACAATATTTAGCTCCTTTTATAGACAATCCTTCAACATTTTCAGTATAAGGCATTACTGAAAATGTCTTTCCTTTGTGTCCTAAAAGTCCTGCATCTTTATCTATCATAAAAATTTCATTATTATCATCAATAATTTTTCCTCTAATGCCCTTTTTCAAACATTTATACAACATAACTAAGTTGCCCATAAAATGGTCTATTCTACTGCCTGTACACCCTAAAAAAACAACTTCATCAGCACCTAATTCAATTGCCCTATCTAAGGCAAGCTCTGTATCTGTAAAATCTTTTTCAGGTGGATATTTTTCTATTTTAACTTTCTCATTAAGCGAAAAGAATTCTAATACATGCTCTGATATTGAATCCATATCACCAATTATAACATTTGGGGTTAACCCGTACTTATAAGTACAATCAGCACCACTATCTGCACAAATAATATACTCACTACTAATCAACTCATTTTGAATTAACTCTTTAGATGGACAGTCGCCTCCACAAAATACTATTATTTTCATTTTAAAGCCACTCTCAAATCGTCTATGTTATTTCTCATAGATCCATTTTTAAATACAGCAGAACCTGCAACAATAAGATTTGCGCCACAATCTACGACTTCTTTAATATTATGTGATTTAATTCCTCCATCAACCTCTATAATCAAGTCAGTGTTTAACTTTCTTGAAACATCTTTTAATTCTTTTATTTTTTCAGAACAGTATTCTATGTATGACTGACCTCCAAATCCTGGATTTACAGACATTATAAGGACTAAGTCTAAGTTCCCTATTAAATGTTTTATAGCGGATACAGGTGTTGCTGGATTAAGAGCTATTCCTGCTTTAATTCCAAAGCTCTTTATATAATTAATAGTTCTATCAATATGTTTATCTGTTTCATAGTGGATAGTAATAATATCTGCTCCTGCATTAACAAATTCTTCAATGAAATTCGACGGATTCTCAATCATAAGATGGACATCAAAAACCATTTCCGTTATAGGTCTAATAGCTTTAATAATAGGAAATCCAAAAGAAATATTAGGAACAAAACTCCCATCCATAACATCAATATGTAATACCTCAATATTATTTTTTTCTAATTCTTTTATATCTTCTCCTAGTTTAGTAAAATCTGCTGATAAAATTGACGGTGCAATTCTTACCATTTTTTACCCTCCTTCTTAAACTCTTCTAATGTTTTTATATAAAATTCATACCTTTTTAAATTAATCTTTTTTTCTTCAACAGCATTTTTAACTGCACATTTTGGTTCTTTATAATGTAAACATCCTTTGTATTTACATAGAAAATCATATTCATAGAATTCTGGAAAACAATCTTGTATTTGCTTTTCTGACTCAAAAGATAAGCTTAAATTTGAAAACCCCGGAGTATCAACTACAAACCCTTCACAAGTGTTTATTAATTCACTATGCCTTGTTGTATGCTTCCCACGTTTTAGTTTGGTACTAATTTCTCCAGTTTTCATTACTTCTTTTCCAACTAAATTATTTAATATTGTAGATTTTCCAACTCCTGAAGGTCCACAAAAAACACATATATTATTCTTTATTTTATCATAAATTTTGTCCAAGCCAATATTCAATTTACCATTTGTAAATATGTATTCATAATGGATAGATTCTATCATTTTTACTGCCTCTAAATTCATATAGTTTTCATTTAAATCAATTTTATTAAAAACTACACAACATTCTATATCATTTATTTCACATTGAAGTAAAAACTTATTTAATAAATCTAAGTTTATTTCAGGACTTTTAACTGCTACTACAATAAAAGCTAGAGTTACATTAGAAACCAACGGTCTAAGTAACAAATTATTTCTTTTCTCGATTGATTCTAATACACCTTTGCCATCTTTATTAATTTTAACACTAACCATGTCTCCTACTACAGGAGTTAGACCCTTATTTCTAAAATTCCCTCTAGCTTTACACTCAATTATTTCACCATTATTTTCTACATAGTAAAACCCGCCTATGCCTTTTATAATTCTTCCTTGCATAAATTCACCTATGCTTTCATTTTTCATAATAATATTTTAATTTTCTTCTACTGTATCTTCGTTTATTGTAGCTTCTTCATTTATAATCTCTTCTTGATTCTCAGAATCATTATTTATAATCACTTCAGTTTCAACTACAATTTCTGTTCCTTTTTCTACTTCCATTTCAGAAGAATAACTTTGAGATACAATAATATAATTATTTTCACCTTGGTAATTAAGTGATAAACCATTTTCTTCCACTATTGTTAAAGCTTCTTCAACACTCTTTCCAATTAAGTTAGGTACTTTAACCAGTAGAGGCTTATAAGTATAATATGATAAATCTATATCAGTATTAATTTCCACCTCAACGTTTTTAGGAATACTCTGAGTAACTATTTTATTTTCCAAGCTACTATCATTAGTTTCTATTTCATTTACTTTTCCAACTTTTAGATTTGAATTTTTTAAACTTTTAACTGCAGCATCATACGTTTGATCTACAATTGCTGGCATAAGTACATATTTCACATTACTACCACTACTTACTACTAAATCAAGAGATGTATTACTATCTACTTGAATTCCCTGCTTAAATTCTTGACTTATTACGATATTTTTTTCAAATAAATCACTTTCTATATATTCAACATCTCCAAGTAATAAACCATTCTCTTCTAATAGAAATTTTGCTGCTTCGATATTAGCATGAACTAGTTCAGGTACTGTAGTACTTGAAGTTCCCTTACTAATCAAAACTCTAATGGCATCTACCGAATTCTTATCTATTTTGGATCCCTCATAAGGATAGCATTGAACTACTGAACCTATCTTTTCTGTACTAGAAATTTCAATTGGAATTATTTTTAGTCCATATGAATTCACCAATTCTTCTGCATCTTCTTTCATCATTCCAGCTAAACTTGGCATTTCAATTGCCTCTACCTTTTGTGCCTTTGTAAATGTAAATTTACCCGTACCTGCTAAATACGATAAACAAAATGTAACTATAGTTGCAATTATAGTTCCTACTATTAATAGATTTCTTTTTTTGTTTGAGTTAATATTTTTTTTATCTTCGGTATTATCTTCGATATTATTTTCTTCTAATACTTTATCTTCATTAAATATAGGTATAACCCTTGTTCTTTCACATTCACAAGTTGATTCAGCTATTCTATAATTTATATCAGAAAACAAATTTTTTATATCATTAATAACTTCATCAGCATTACAGTATCTATCAAATTTTTCCTTTTGGAGAAGCTTGACTATAAGGTCATTAACGCTCTTAGGTATACCTTTATTTATATCATTAGGATTAACTATTTTTTCTTGAATATGCATTATAGCTAATGTTACTGGACTTTCTGCATTAAAAGGTAACTTACCTGTAATCATTTCATACAAAACAATAC
>DAOUPR010000123.1 GCA_030626065.1 Clostridium sp.
AGCAATAGCAAATCCGTTTACTATTGGTGTTGCACAAAATATTGCTCAATTGCCTATTTTTTCAGGTATTGGATATAGGGTAGTAGTATTTCTTGTGATATATATTGTATTTATTACATTTATGATTAGGTATGCAAAAAAAATAGAAAAGAATCCCAAGGCATCCGTTGTATATGATGAAAATGTTACATATAGAGGAAAAGATGAAAGGAAAGAATATGTTTACTTTGCAAAAGATGAAAAACTAAAGAAAGCTGTTAATTGGTTTAATTTAATTATTATTTTCCTCTGTGTGATTCTTATTGCAGGATCCTTTTATAGTAGTATTTCGGATTACTCGCTTCCTATAGTTGGAATTTTGTTTTTATTAGCAGGGGTAGGGTCTGGATTATTTTCTGGAATGAATATGAAAGATATATTTAAATCGTTTGTTTCTGGGTGTAAGGGAATAGCACCTGGTGTTATATTAATTTTAATGGCAGCAAGCATTAAGCATATAATAAATAATGCTGGTGTTATGGATACAATACTTTATCAAACAGCTAATTTTATAAAAGGGACAAGTCCTTTTGTTGCTATAATACTAGTATATGCGCTTGTATTATTCATGAATTTTTTTATAGGATCAGGAAGTGCAAAAGCATTTTTAATAATGCCCATTGTAATTCCTATAGCAGAAATTATAGGAATTAATAGACAAATAATGGTCTTAGCTTTTCAATTTGGTGATGGATTTAGTAATATGATTTATCCAACAAATCCAGTTTTATTGATAAGTTTAGGATTAACAGTTGTTAGTTATCCTAAATGGTTCAAATGGACAATAAAATTACAAATAGTAATGTTTTTTATAAGTACGTTGCTACTTGAGATTGCTTTATTAATAAATTATGGACCTTTTTAAAAAATCACAAAAAAAGTAGCCTTAGGGCTACTTTCAATTTAAGGCTATTTTATTTCTACCTTTATTTTTGGCGGTATATAAGGCTTCATCTGCCTTCTTTATAAAGTTATAAATATTAAAATCCTTGTTAGGAATTATTGAAGCTACACCAAGTGTAATAGTAACATGATTTTCTGTTTTTGAATATTCATGAAGAATTTTTAGATTTACAATTTTTTTTCTTATGCTTTCAGCAAAATTATAAGCATGTTGTGAATTTGTATTTGGTAGAATAATTGCGAATTCATCACCACCATAGCGTGCAGCAGAGTAATCTGCTATTAAAGAATTATTTAAGGTTTGTGCAACTGTACGGATACAATTATCACCTTCAATATGTCCGTAATTATCGTTATATTCTTTAAAAGAATCAATATCAATAAGTATTAAAGATATAGTTTTTTTAGTCTCCATATGGTCCAACCAGTGAAATCTTAACAAATTATCAAAACTTCTTCTATTAGGTATCTTAGTAAGACTATCATTTTTGGATAAGTAATCTAAGGCTTTATTTGCTATAAGTAACTTCTTTTGAGCATCTTCTCTAATTTCAATTTCTCTTTTTAATTCTTTTGATTTTATTGAATTATTAAGAGCAATGGATGCATAAGGTGCTAAGGTATTAATTACTTCAATATTTGATTTTGTAAAAGCCTCTTGCTTATGACTTTGAACTGTTAAAATACCAATAAGCTCATTATTTACTATTAATGGAGCATAAATAATAGAACTTATAGAATAGTTTCGACCATAATAAGTTGATTTTAAAGCATTATCTATATATTTTTTGTAATCTTTTGAAAAATTATTAATAATAACCGTTTCCTTATTTCTTAAACAATAAGCACCTAAGCTATTTTGGTCATATAGTGATTTGGTTGGTAGTTTGATTTTAATCTCATCTTCTATAAAGTGGCTGTAATTGATTACTTTATTTTCATTATCATAAAAGCCAATTCCAAAGGTATTAGCATCCATAAATTTTTTTATTGTTTCAATAAGTAATTCGACGATTTTGTCTAATTCTAAGGTTGAGGTGATTCTTTTCCCAAGTTTGTTGATAATTGATCTATTAGTTAGTTTAGATTTGAGGGTTTCTTTTTCTAATAGAGTTTCTTCGAGTTTGTTTTTTAGTCTAAGGCTATTAGCTCTTTTGAGCATGATTTCTTTTTCATTATTCTCATTGTATTCTCGATAAAGTTTTATGTAATAATAGCTTTTTTCGAATTCATATTTTTTATTATAAATATTTGAAAGGCGACTACAAAATTTAGCCATTTCATTAAATAAGTTATTTTTTTGGGAAAGCTCTAGCGCCAGTTTAAGTGTGTGAATTGCTTCCAGGGTTTTATTGTTCTGTTCTAAAAAGTCACTATATTTTTCTAAAGCAAAAAGTTCTGAAGTATACACTTTATACTTATTTGCTAAGTATAAAGATTTTTTAAAATATTTTTCTGATTTATCAATTTCATTAGTTTTCCAACTAATGAGAGCAAGTATAGAAAAAGCTGTAGAATAAGCTGTATAATATTTGACTTTTTTTATGGATTTTATTCCTTCAATTGTGTAAGAATAAGCTTGGTCATAGTTATCTTTTAAGTAACTACAATATCCAAGGTTAATAAGAGAAATTCCTGAATAACCATCAGAAGTATTGTCTGCTTCCGATTCATAGCTTTGTTTATAATAAGATATTGCTTCATCAATACAATTTAATTCAGAAAATATTTCTCCAATGTTATTAAGTGCCATTGGAATCATCTTTTTATAGGAGTTTTTTTTCGATATTCTAATAACTTGTTGAAAATATTCAATAGATTTTTCAAAGTCAGAAGTTTCTGCAAGTGCTGTAGCTAGAAAGCTATAGGCATTAGTAAGTGATTTTTGGTCGTTGGAATTTTTGAATATATGGATGGATTTTAGAATATAGTCTATTCCTTCTTCATAATTTCCGGTAAAGCACAAAATATCCCCGTAATACAAGTTGCATTTTCCAATCCCATAGGTATAATTAATTTGTTTTGAAATAGAGAGACCTTCTTTGCAACATTCTATGGACTTATCTATTTCACTAAATCTTATTTTTTTTATTTCGTTAAGGAGATTATCTACTTTATTTTTCGAATTTAATATTTCCATATTTATCCCTCTTTTTAATAATAAGTTTAATTAGTTATTATTAATAATTTAAGAAATTTATAATGATTACTATAAATATACTATACCAATAATTTCTTTAAATTTCAATTATTCTTAAATAATCGATTTGAAAAGGTTTGTAGAATATTGCTTAAATAAAAAAATTATTTTAAATTATTCAGCATGCATTAATTCAGCGTGGCATTTTCAAGTTTTTTTAATGATTTTGTGGTAGTATAAGGTATAAATTAATGAGAGGAATGGATTTATGAGTAAAACGTTAGTTCTAGCAGAAAAACCTTCTGTAGGAAGAGAGATTGCAAGAGTTCTTAAATGTATAAAAAAAGGAAATGGATATTTAGAGGGAGATAAATATGTAGTAACTTGGGCATTAGGCCATTTGGTTACTTTAGCTGACCCAGAAGTATATGATGACAAATATAAAGCATGGAAAATAGAAGATTTACCTATGCTACCTAAACCCTTAAAACTTGTAGTAATTAAAAAAAGTGGGAAACAATTTAGTGCAGTTAAAGCGCAATTATTCAGAAAAGATATAAGTGAAATTGTAATAGCGACAGATGCGGGTCGTGAAGGTGAGCTTGTGGCAAGATGGATAATTGATAAAGCAAGGGTAAAGAAGCCTATGAAACGTCTATGGATTTCATCGCAAACAGATAAAGCTATACTTGATGGATTTAAAAATTTGAAGCCAGCAGCTCAGTATAATAATTTGTATAAAGCAGCCCAGTGTAGATCAGAAGCCGATTGGGTAGTTGGTCTAAATGTTACAAGAGCTCTTACTTGCAAACATAATGCACAACTTACTGCAGGAAGAGTCCAGTCAGCAACATTAGCAATGATAGTTAATCGTGAAGATGAAATAAGAACATTTAAGCCAAAAGATTACTATGTTATTAATGCAAAAGCAAATGGATTTACTCTTCAGTGGAAAGATAAGAATAATAATAGTAATATATTTGACGAAGTCAGAGTAAATAAAGTTCTTTCAGCAATTAAAGGTAAAGAAGCAAAAATTGTAGATGTAAATGCTAAGGATAAAAAGCAATTTGCTCCTGCTCTTTATGATTTAACAGAGCTTCAAAGAGATGCTAATAGAATATTTGGATATTCAGCAAAACAAACATTATCAATAATGCAAAGATTATACGAGAATTATAAGGTGCTAACGTACCCTAGAACAGATTCGAGATATGTTACTACAGATATAGTAGCAACACTTCCAGATAGATTAAAAGCTGTCTCAATAGGTAGTTATAGAGCTTTTGCGACTGAGATACTTAATAAAAAGATAGCAGAGAATAAAAGTTTTGTTAATAATAGTAAAGTAACTGATCACCACGCTATTATTCCAACAGAACAACAAGCTGATATGTCCCTTCTAAGTGGTGAAGAAAGACGTGTTTATGATTTAGTAGTTAAGAGGTTCTTATCTGTTATGTTGCCTCCATATGAGTATACACAGACAACTATAGAAGCAGATATTAATGGGGAAACTTTTATTGCGAAAGGTAATGTTATCAAATCTAAAGGCTGGAAAAAGGTATATGATAAAGCTGATGATTTAAAGGAAGATGAAGATGAAAAAGATGCTCAAACATTACCGATAGTTAAAAAAGAAGATAAAATAGATATAAAATCAGTGGAGAGTAAGAAGCTTCAGACTAAAGCACCATCTAGATTTAATGAAGGTACTTTATTATCAGCAATGGAAAAACCGCAAAAATTCGTAAATGTAGATAAAGCTTCAGCGAAAACACTTGGAGAAACAGGGGGAATAGGTACTGTTGCTACAAGAGCTGATATTATAGAAAAGTTATATAGAATGTTTTATATAGAAAAGCAAGGGAAAGACATTATACCAACTTCAAAAGGGAAACAGTTAATTCAATTAGTTCCTGAAGATTTGAAATCACCGTTACTTACAGCACAGTGGGAAGCAGAACTAGACCTAATAAGTAAAGGAAAGAAAGATCCAAAAGATTTTGTAGAGAGAATGAGAAAGTATGCTACAAAGTTAGTTCAGGATGTAAAGAGTAGTGATTCTAAATTTAAGCATACAAATGTTTCTGGTAAGAAGTGTCCTGAATGTGGTAAGAACATGCTTGAAGTTAAAGATAAACATGGAAAGATGTATGTATGTCAAGATAGGGCATGTGGTCATAGAGAAAGAATAAGTAAACTTACAAATTGTCGTTGTCCAGAGTGCAAGAAGAAGATGGAAATGCGTGGACAGGGTGAGGGCAAAATTTATTTCTGTACTAACTGTAATTTCAAAGAAAAAGTTTCTACTTTCAATAAAAGGTTTAAAAATAATGATAAGTTAAATAAAAAAGAAGTTTCAAATTATATGAAAAAGATGAAAAAAGACAATGATGATTTTAAGAATAATGCATTGGCTGAAGCTTTAGCTAAATTGAACTTAAAATAATTTAAATAAGACAAGTATAAAAAAATATGCTTGTCTTATTTTATGCTATCAAATAATTCATTTACGGATACTCCAAGTGCAACAGATATTCCTTTTATTTCATAGTCAAGTATTTCTCTTGTTTGGGTTTCAATTCTTGAAATCATTGGCCTATCAATGTCTATTCCTTGAATATTTAATCTTGCAGATAGTTGTTCTTGAGTTAATCCCTTTGATTTTCGTATTAATTTAATATTTTTACCTAAAATATTTCTTTTTTCCAAATTAATCAACCTCAATTATTAAATATTATGTATTGATTTTATAGGAAAGAAAATACTATAATGTGTGGTAATCACACACTGTAGTATTTTTTTGAAATTATTTGGAAGAAGGTGCAGTAATGGAAACTTTTAAACCACAAGTGAAAGATATTTCTCTTTTCAGAGAGATTGCACAAAATATAATTAATCCTTTAGAAATAATACGAGAAGCAATAAGTAATTCAAACGATGCCCAGGCCAAGATAATTTCTATAATTGTATATAGAAATATGAATGATAAATTTATTATAGAAATTCAGGATGATGGAAAAGGAATGGGAGTAAGTGAAATACATAGATTTTTTAATTTAGGTGATTCTGATAAAAATATTATAGGTATAGGAGAGAAAGGTTTAGGTACAAAAACATATTTTAAAAGTCAGACTATAACTTTAATTACTCAAACACGAGATAAAGAAGCATATAGAGTTGTTATGAATAAACCTTGGGAAATGCTAAGCGAAAATAAATTACCTGAATATACAATTGAAAATATAAAATCAAATACAGGGAGGATAGGAAGTACTGTAATACTGGAAGGTTATATAATTGATAATCCAGAAAAATATTTTAATTTTGAAACAATTAAAGATTATATACTTTGGTATACTGCAGGAGGTAGTTTTAAAACTTATTTTGCTAATTATACTGAGTTACACAAGTATGTTAATAATATGCAAGTAGCACCTAGGATTTTTATAGAAGATAAGATAGTTAAGCGCAAAGAAGAAATTTCGGGAGTTCATCAGTTTTATCCACCAAAGGAAAATCCACAAATAGATTTAAAAGAACCTGTATATAAAAAATCTGTTAATTATTGTAGGCATTTTGGACCTTATCATAAAGCTACAAATATTAATGGGGAATACGTATCTTTTCAAATGTACGGAACTATTTCTGGTATTAATTGCAGAAGAAAGGTTTCAAAATTGAGACAAGGAGAATCTTTAAAGTCGAGGTTTGGGATATATTTAGCAAAAGATTTCATACCATTTAACAAAAAGATAAATTTACTATCAGATCCAAATTTTCATCATTATCATTTACTAATAAATTCGCAAGTGTTTGAATTAACTGCTGATAGAAATAATATCTCTAATCAAGATGATCCTAAGGTGAAGTGGGTTTTTAAAGAAGCTAAAAGAATAATAAACAATGATATAAGACCTCTTTCTAATAATGGATATTTTAATTTAAGAAAGAAAGAAGAAATAGAATATGCTGTTAAGGAAAAACATAAAGAAATTGTAAAAAGACTAGAATCATATAATATAATCGATGATTTAGGATTAAAAGAAATACCAATTTCTAAAAAGCCTAATAATGAATCTCAAGTAGCATTACTATTTGCAACAATGTTAGCAAATAACAAAAGTAAAAATTTAATAAAATATATTGAAAAAATCGGACATTATTCACATCAATCAACAACTGATATGATATGTATTGATTGTAATAATAATAAAGTTTTATTAGAAGTTGAATATAAATTAAGTAGTCTATTTAAACATGAACATCCTTTTGAAACATTTGATTATGTTGTATGCTGGTCTGTTGATTTAGATATTAATGAGAAGAAAAGTTTGGGAGATGGTAATATACTTTGTTTAATAAAAGAAAATCAAGAGTGGATGCTGAAGCATGGTACACAGAAGATTATTCCTATTATTGAATTAAAAAGTATTGTAGATAAACTTAATAAATCATATAGAATTAGTGTTTAATTTTTTATTAGCATAAATAATTATTAAAATATTATGTCTTTAGTGAATAAAAAATCATTGTTATAACAGTGATTTTTTTATTACGATATTAAGAAATTGCTAATTGTAATTTTAAACTTTTTAATGAATTTCAAAATAAAATTATGTGAACTTGGAAATTTGCTTTTAATGAATCGGTGAAAAAAGGACGTACTTAATAACTCGTGGTTGTAACTAAAAATAAACTGCTAGTGTAAAAAAATGTATAATAAGATTTGAAAAATGAAATAAATAACTAGAGATGAGAATACTATATCGGTTTGTCAAAATACAAATAATAGCATTATAGAAAATTATAATACAAACCTATTCCACAAAATATAATTATTATAATAAATTTAATTTATTAAAAATTATAAATAAAATTAGTAGATTATAAATAATATAGAAAATCAACTATTAAAAGAATTCACCTTAATATTTTTTAATAAACAAAGGTATTACTTGTACTAGCGTAGATGGGTTCAGTGGAATTTATATGCAAATATTGTCTTTTTTTTTTTTTTTTGCATGACCGTTTTCGACATAATAAAATTTAATGTTATGATATTATTAATTGGGACAAGAAATGCGCATCTATTTTCAAAAAATATAGAATTTTTAGAGTTAGTGTATAAAACACTAAACTTACTATTCGAGAAGATGAAAATATGAAACTTAGTAAAAAAAAGATATTTATTTCAAGTGTACTTATTTTATGCCTTAGTTTTCCATGTATTGCATCAGCGAGAGAAGTATCAAGTATAGTTGGTGCTAATAGTTATCTTACAGGATTTATGCATACTGCTCATGGTTATACGGATGCGGAATGTAGTTGGGCTAGAGTTACGGTATATGCCTATAGTGCATTTACACCTAGTTATGTGTACAGTGCTTGTAATGGTTACGATGCTAGTGGACATGCAAGTGCTCAAGAATATATTGGTGTAGATGGATTGGCCAAATCTTATCATTCTTGCTTAGATGAATCGAAAATGATTTATCATTAATACAATATAGTTATATGATTAGTATAGAAATATTAGATATGATAGCTAATACTTCTATATTTCAATAGAGGTGAT
>DAOUPR010000236.1 GCA_030626065.1 Clostridium sp.
TCCTTTATACAATTCTTTAAACTTTTCCCAGACAGATAATAATAATTTCATTAATTCTTCTGTCAATTTACCCTGCTCTTCAATTATTCTAATTACATCTTCTTTTCTAGACTTAAGATTTTTTAAATATGTAAGTCTTTCATATAAGTTTCTTAAAATCTCGTCATCAAGTTTCCCTGTTTTTTCTTTTCTATATCTTGCTATAAAAGGAATAGTATTTCCCTCATCTAAAAGTTCTATAACATTTTTAATTTGCCAAGCTTCAACGTTAAATTCAGCTACTAACTTTTTTATTATTAAATCCATTTTATCCACATCCTTATAAATAATTAACCTTTCCTATTTTATACCAAATAGCCCTAAATGTCCAATAATACACTCATATCTCTTGTTCTTATATCATAGAATTATTATAAAGAAAAAGAAAATGCACAATGCACAATTTACAATGCACAATTGTTGATGATTTTCTTCCCTTTGGTCAGAAAATCTTTAATTTATAAAATAATTTAAAATAAAATCAAATACAATAATTAAAACATTAACTCCATTTGATTTTAATTAGTCTTTAAAATAATTAAAGAAATTTTTTAGCAAGCTAAAAAATTTCATCCTTAATTGTGCATTGTGCATTGTGCATTGTGCATTAATATTATTAACAGTAAATTTTATTACATAACCAATATCATTAATATAAATATTTTCCTATAAAAAAACAAAAGGAGTTTTTCTATGATAAATCAATTTAAAAGAATACTAATATGCTTTGTACTTCTTATGTTTAGCTTCAGCTACATAACTAAAATAAGTATAAAGTCTTTCGATACTGATTCTGTATTAAATAATATTGAATATCTTTCCTCTGATTATTTTAATGGCAGACTAGCTGGTAGTTTAGAAAATAGAGAAGTACAAAAATTCCTTGAACTACAATTTCAAGACAAAGGTTTACTTCCTTTTCATGAAAGCTATAACCAAACTTTTTTAGTAAAATATCCTGTAAAAATCGACAGAAAACCAAATTTATCAGTGTTAAATTCAAATGGTAATCCAATTAAAACCTATCAATATTGTGAAGATTATAAAGAAGATATGCTTAGCTTTAGGCGTAATGAATTCGAATTCAATAAAAATAATAAAATGTACATACAGGATACAAGTATCCAGTTCAAAACTAATTCAGACTTTTTTCTTATTCATTCTCTAGAAAATAATAAAATTAACTTTCGGTCCTCATTTATGGCTTCTTCTGACTGGAGTATGTGTATAATGGTTACTTCCAAAACTTTAGAAGAATTAAAATCTTATATAACCAGCGGATACACTATAAAATGTAATATCCCTTATGAAGTTTCCGATGCCGAAATTTCTAATGTTGTTGGAATGATAAAAGGTTCAAATAGTAATTTACCTCCATTAATCCTTACAGCTCATTTTGACCACGTTGGTGCTGATTTAAATAATAATGTATACAATGGCGCCCTTGATAATGCTTCAGGAACCTCCTTCTTACTTGAGCTTGCTGATGTAATCAAAAGTTATGGCAAACCTGAAAGAGATATTATTTTTGTAGGTTTTAATGCAGAAGAATTCGGCTGTATAGGTTCAGATAAATTTGTCACAAAATATTTAAATGAAATCAAAGATGGTAAAGCTATTAATTTTGACATGATAGGTGGCACAGAAGGAATCCCACTTGGAATTATGGCTTTACAAAGCGATACTGACAAAACTCCCTTCATTAATTCAACCATTAATACTTGTACTAAAATGGATATACCGTACTTATTCCTAGCTCAAAACTCTTCGGATCACATAGCTTTTAGACAAAACGGTATAGATGCTTACACCTTTTGCGATAGTGATATGAGTAAAATTCATACCCCAGACGATGATATTGAATATATAAATCCACACTCGATAGAAAGGTGTTTCAATATAACCTCCAAAGAAGTAATAAACTATGCCTTTGCTAGTAATCCATTTATTCTTCACTACAATAATATATTCTATACTTCAGGCTTAGCTTTAGGTTTAATTTTAATTCTTTCACTTATAATAAAAAGATCAAGTAAATAAACATTTTAAAACCAAGTAAATAAACTTCGACCATTATAGTTTAATTACTTGGTTTTTATAATAACACGACAAAAAACTACGCAGATGCGTAGTTTAAAATAATACCATATTTTCTTTTAAAAATAGTTAACACAATAAAATCCTCAAAATTTTAAGTCCTACTAACAAAAAACTTGAACTACTCTCTTTTCTTTGCCTTTAACTTCAATAGTTTCTTCCCTTGCTTCTTCAACCAAATTCTTTTCTTTCCTAAAATCAAATACCAACAAATACCCCTCATCAAGTCCGTATTGATCTAAATACTCTCCAAGTTGTACTAACCCTCTTTTATGATATTCTTTTCCATACCATTTTTTAAGTTCTATAATGTACATCTTTTCTTCATAGGTTAATACTATATCAAATCGTCTCTCTTCTGCTCCTTGTACTTCTTTAAAAGCAAAGCCTTTCCCATTAATTATTGGGCTTATAAAAGCTAAGAATACAAGCCTAGCATCAGCTTCAAGGAAATCTAAACGCTTTTTTGATTTCTCGTGTTTCATAAATTCTTGAAATTTTATGAGGATTTTTTTCACATCTAAAGTACCATTAGCTTTTAAGAAACTCTCTTGATAACCATAATTGTTTACTTCCCAAGTTGTTTGTATCTTAGACATTTTGTAATCATAAATTAATTGTTCATATACTCTATTATTTATCTTCAATTTACCATTTTGTTCTTTAAAAATCCCATACAACATCCCCAAATTTATATTTGGATTATGGATATTATACTCAATTTGTACTCCATTTAATAAAAGCATATCAATTGTTCGAGATATTTCTTTATTATTTTCAATATTCTTTATAAGAGAATCAAAATTCGTATTACTTTCTTTTATTAATATCTTAACAGCCCTATCCATATGTTCATTTTCCCAAACAAGGTCATCTTTAGCCATTATTTTCTCATCTATTATTTTACAAAGCTTACTTACTAAAAATGGATACCCTGATGTATAATAATAAAGTTTTTGTGAAAAATATTCTTTATCTAGCTTTACTTCTGTATTTTCAACATAATCATCTAACATTGTTTTTATCTCTTCTGGTGAAAAACTCATATCCACTTCAAAATCAACAGCTATATTCCAAGGACTGTTGTACTTTTCTTCTTCGCCAGGTCTCAACTTTAATTTTAAACTTTTAACGTCATGAACACCTGCTAATACAATAGAATAAAATGTATAATCCATTCCTTCATTTCGTAAAAGATATTTGTTTCGAAGCATTGCTAAAAAATCTAAAAACAATTGATTATTACTACTTTTATCAACTTCATCTATCATTAGCACTATTCTCTTTGGTGTACTTTTTGAAATATCAGAGATAAATAAATCTACGTCATTCAGAGTTTTTAAGCTTGTTTTTTCTAGAATATTACTTATAAAATCTATTTCATTAAATTTTAAATATTTCTGTAATTGACTTTTAAAAGCTTCCACAAAAACTTCCTCTGTTTTATAACTTGCAGAGCTAATTCCTTCAAAGCTTAACCTTATACATAAATAATCATCATTTTTGTTTAGTATTTTATTTAATAGAAAGATGGTTGTTGTCTTCCCGAATTGTCTAGGTCTATTTATAGTAAAGTATTTACCTTTTCTTATCAATTTCATAACATTCTCTAATTTATTCTTTGTATCTACCATATAATGCATTTCTGGTATACAGGTACCTGTTACATTGAATTCCTTCTCCATACTATTCACCTCTCATATAATATTTTACCATAAATGCTACGGGACTAAACATTTTTTATATTTAAAATAAAGCCTGTTTATCAATATTAAAATATTCACAGTATATACCTGAATTCTTTGCTATCACCACTTGATTACTTGCAATTATATTCATCATTCTACTGCAATTACTTGTTCACGCTAAAAATAAAACAATAAAAAAACTTTAGCAGAAATCCTATATCTGCTAAAGCTTTTATTTTTATGCTAATATCTTAACTACCAAATTATACAATTTATTTATAAAATCTTCTTCTGTCATTTCTTCTGAAAAAGAACCTCTATTTGAAAATTGAATAATTTCCGAGAACAATACATTATTTGCTGCCATCATATTAAAAGGTTCTATTTCTTTAGATAAAATATCTTCTACTGAACCCTTATCAATAATTGCTGAAAAACCTTCTAGGTATTTCATTTTCATAAATTGAACTTGCTGAAAAATTTCCATTTTTAAATTATTATCAGCCATACTCCCAATATTATATGAAAAGAAAAGAGCATAAACACACTTATTTTCTTTGGTAATTTCTAATATTTTTCTAATATGATAAATTAAATCTTCCTTAAAACATAATCCTTCTATTTTATCATCTAGTAAGATTCTATCTGCTATTTCTTGCATTAAATATTTAAGTGATTCCACGAGTATTTCATCCTTACTCTTAAAATACTCATAAACTGTCCCTTTTCCTATACCTGCTTTTTTTGCAATATCAGCAATTTTAATGCTTGAATTTACACCATTTTCATTTACTAGCTGTAACACTGCTTCAAATATTGCTTTTTTCTTATTTTTCATAATTAAAACAGCCCCTCTTTTTCCAGTTATTTTCTTCTTAATTTATAGAATCCTTTATACATAACTGGTACCACAACAAGGGTAAGAATAGTTGCGTAAATTAATCCTCCTATAGCTGTTATAGCCATTGGTTGCATCATCTCTGAACCTTCCCCTACTCCTATAGCCATTGTAACTAACGCTAAAATAGTAGTTAATGCTGTCATTATAATAGGTCTAAGTCTTGTATTACCTGCTTCAACAATAGCTTCATGGAGCGGTTTACCCTGCTCTACTAGTTGATTAATATAATCCACAAGAACTATACCATTGTTTACTACTATCCCAGCAAGAATAATCAATCCAACAAAAGAAATTATACTTATAGGAGTATTCGTCATTAACAGGGCTAAGAATCCACCTGTAAATGCTAAAGGAA
>DAOUPR010000070.1 GCA_030626065.1 Clostridium sp.
AGTGTGAAGCTAAGGATGATTTTGCTATGCAAAATCGACTATTTAATTAAAAGATTTCCGAAAAATGAGGAAATCATCCATCATTTCACACTCCACTCTTCACATTTCACACTATTAATAAAACAATATTAGATAAATCAACAACTCTTTAAAACAAAGCCTTATCTTTTAATTGCAAATTGCTAATTATTAATAATCTTTTATCTTTTGATTGTGCATTGCACTCCTAGTATCCAAAGAAAGATGGAATCATAACTGATAATATTGTAATAACAGTGGCAGAAATAAAACCTCCAATAGCAGCACATATAACAGATTTTTTAAAATCTAATTTTAAAAAAGCAGCTACAACTGTACCTGTCCAAATACCTGTAGTTGGAAGAGGTAATGCTATAAATGTTATTAGTCCAATTTCTTGATATGTTTCCATTTTTTTCTTATTCTTATCAATTTTTTTCTGTATAATATTACTTAAAGAATCAAATATTTTATATCGTTTCATCCAATCAAATATCTTGTTAAACAATAATAAAATAAAAGGAATTGGCAATAAACTCGAAAGAAAACTAACTATAAAAACTAAATACGGATTGATATCATATTTAATTACTCCAAACGGAATAGCACCTCTTTGTTCTATTAAAGGTGTAACCGACATTATCATTACCTTCAAAATATTATATGTAAAATTCTCCATAAAAACCCTCCATTATAAGTCCTAATTCTACACTATCTATCTTATCATTAAATTTATTAATAGTTAAGAATTTTTTTTATTATCTCTTTCAAAATATAAATTATAGAAAAAAATATAATTAGAATTAATAATTTGGATTTTATTATAAAATTTTATTATGAATGTTGTTTTCTCCACATAATAACATTTTTCTATGTTATACTTATTATCAAATTGAAATAGTAATTTATGTTTTAAAATATTGTTGATATTTTCACTGTTGTTTAAATAAGTCAATTCAATTCTAATAATAAAGTATACTTATTACTATCAACGATACTTTAAAATATAGCTATTAAAAAGGAGGCTATTATGGCTAATATAAAAGCATGTTTATTTGATTTAGATGGAGTTATTGTAGATACAGCAAAGTACCACTTTTTAGCTTGGAAACGCTTATCAGATGAATTAGAAATTAACTTTACACTTGAGGATAACGAAAGATTAAAAGGCGTAAGTAGAATGAGATCTCTAGATATTATTTTAGAAATTGGTAATATATCTCTAAACGAAGAAGATAAAATCAAATATGCTACACAAAAGAATAAATGGTATAAAGAATATATTACAAAAATGACTCCTGATGAAATTTTGCCAGGAGCAAAAGAATTCTTACAAATATGTAGAAATAATGGTATAAAAACCGCCCTAGGTTCTGCTAGTAAAAATTCTATGTTAATACTAGAAAAATTAAATCTTGTAGATTATTTTGATACCATTATAGATGGAACTAAAGTAAATAAAGCAAAGCCTAATCCTGAAGTTTTCTTAAAAGGTGCTACAGCATTAAAAATAGACCCTGAATTTTGTCTAGTTTTTGAAGATGCACAAGCTGGTGTGGAAGCGGCTAAAAATGCAAAAATGTATTGTGTTGGTATTGGTTCAAAAGACTTACTTTCAAAAGCAGATATGATAATTGACGGACTTCATAAAATGACACTAGAAAAATTGTACATTTTATAATATAATGTAGATATAGCATTGTTTTATGTTGAGGTTAGCTTGTTCTAATCTTTAATATTTTGCTATTTGCGCAAACGTTTGTATTTTTTATAAGGATTGGGGGGGGTAATTTTTATGAAGGAATTTTTGGAATTAAATGAATGGAGTATAATTGAAAATACTTTTGACCCTGCTAACCAAGAACTCTCTGAGAGCATTTTCAGTATTGGAAATGGATATATTGGTCAAAGAGCTAATTTTGAAGAAAATTATAGTGGAAAATCACTTCAAGGAAGTTATATTGCTGGTGTCTATTATCCTGATAAAACAAGAGTTGGTTGGTGGAAAAATGGTTATCCTGAATATTTTGCTAAAGTACTTAATTCAACTAATTGGATTGGTATTAGTATAAAAATAAATGGAATAGACTTAGATTTTGCAAAATCCAATGTAAAAAATTTTTATAGAGAACTTAATATGAAAGAAGGTTATTTAAAAAGATCTTTTACTATTGAAATAGAAGATGGTAAAGAACTAAAAGGTGAAGTTATTCGTTTCATTAGCCTAAAAAGAAAAGAAATTGGTGCCATAAAATATACTTTAAAACCAATTAATTTTAATGCTAATATTGAGTTATCTCCTTACCTTGACGGTGATGTCAAAAACCAAGATTCAAATTATGATGAAAAATTTTGGAATGAAGTAGCCAAAAAATCTTCAGATTACGCTGGCTATATAATGTTAAAAACAAAAAAACTTAATTTTCAAGTTTGTTCTTATATGCAATATAAAATTTTAAAAAATAATGAGGAACTACTCTCAAAACCAATTATTTTTGAAAAAGAAAAATATATATCTAACACTATCCATTTAGATGCAATTCCTGGCGATGAGATAACTCTTATAAAATATGTTGCAACCGCATCAAATAGATATTATAAAAGTGATGAATTAGTAGAAATAACAGAAAAACTTTCAAAAGAAGCAAAAGATGCCGGTTTTAATGAACTTCTTCTTGAGCAAAAGGAATCTTGGGCACATAATTGGCAAGAGAGCGATATTATCATAAAAGGAGATAAAAAAGCTCAGCAAGGAATTAGATTTAATATATTCCAACTTAACCAAACCTATAATGGTAAAGATTCTAGACTCAATATAGGTCCAAAAGGTTTTACTGGTGAAAAGTATGGTGGAAGCACTTACTGGGATACTGAAGCTTATTGTCTGCCTTTTTATTTAAGCACTTCAGAAGAATCAGTTGCAAAAAATTTATTATTGTATAGATATAAACAATTAGATAAAGCTATAGAAAATGCAGAAAAATTAGGTTTTACTGATGGGGCTGCCTTATACCCAATGGTAACTATGAATGGTGAAGAATGCCATAATGAATGGGAAATAACTTTTGAAGAACTTCATAGAAATGGTGCTATCGCATATGCAATTTACAATTACGTAAATTATACAGGTGAAAAAGAATATCTAGCTAAATATGGTTTTGATGTATTAGTAGGCATTTCAAGATTTTGGGCTCAAAGAGTTAATTATTCAAACAGAAAAAATAAATATGTTATGCTTGGTGTTACAGGTCCAAATGAATATGACAACAATGTAAATAACAATTGGTATACAAACAGAATTGCTGCCTGGACTCTTGAGTACACATTAGAAGTTAAGAAATATTTAACAGAAAATTATCCCGAGAAATATAAAGAGTTATATACTAAATTAAATATAAATGAAACCGAATTTGTAAAATGGGATAATATAATTAATAATATGTACTATCCAATTGATGATGAATTGAATATTTTCCTTCAACAAGATAATTATCTTGACAAAGAACAAATATTAGTAAAAGACTTAGATAAAAAACATCTTCCAATTAACCAAAATTGGTCCTGGGACAGAATTCTCAGATCTTGTTTTATAAAACAAGCAGATGTACTTCAAGGACTTTATCTTTTAGAAGATAACTATAATATTGATACTATCAAAAGAAATTTCTATTTCTACGAGCCAAGAACTGTTCACGAATCATCATTATCTCCATGCATCCACGCTATTTTAGCCTCCTCAATAGGAGATTATGATAAAGCTTATGAAATGTATTTAAGAACTTCACGATTAGACCTAGACAATTATAATAATGACACTGAAGATGGCTGTCACACTACAAGTATGGCAGGAACTTGGATGTCAGTAGTTCACGGATTTGGTGGTTTAAGAGTTAAAAATGACAGATTACTCTTAAATCCATTCATACCAAAACATTGGGATGAGTATTCATTTAAAATTATGTTCAGAGGTTCACTTTTAAAAATATCAGTATCTAAAAAAATTACATCTATTATAAATGAAAGTGAAATAAAAGCAAATATAAGAGTTTACGAAAAAGAGTATACCTTAGAACCTAACCAAACCATTAATATTCAAAAGACAACCGTTAATCCCGAATGAGCAATTAGCAATTTGCAATTTTCAATTAGCAATTAAAAGATTAAGAACTTTAAACCATAAAGTTCCAAAAACAAAACATTGAATTTCAAAAAATCACAACAATACATTTAAAACACCATAATTTAAATCTACAAAAGCAAAGATTCTCGGCCTATGCCAAGAATCTTTTGATTTTGATTTTTATTTAATTCAAAGATTTTGCGCCAGCAAAATCATCTTCAATTGTGCATTGTGCATTGTGCATTTATCTTTATATATTATCAGGTATATATCCTCTGAATTGAGCATTATATAACTTCTCATAAATTCCATCTGACTGAAGCAATTCTTCGTGTGTTCCTTTTTCCTCTACCCCTTTATCAGTAAGTACAACAATCTCATCTGCATTTTTAATTGTAGATAATCTATGCGCAACTACTATTGTTGTTCTTCCCTCTGATAATTTCTGAAGTGACTTCTGAATAATCAATTCACTTGCATTATCCAGGGCTGATGTAGCTTCATCAAGAATTAAAATAGGAGGATTCTTCAAAAATACTCTTGCTATTGAAATTCTTTGTTTCTGCCCTCCTGATAATTTAACTCCTCTTTCACCTATAAAAGTATCATAACCTTCTGGTAAACCATTTATAAAATCATGAATATTAGCATTTTTAGCTGCTTCAATAATTTCTTCTTCTTTAGCATCAGGTCTTCCATATAAAATATTTTCTCTTATTGTTCCCGTAAATAAGAAAACCTCTTGCTGTACAAGTCCAATATTTTTTCTTAATGACTTAATTTTAATATCATTGATTTTATGTCCATCTACTGTAATATTACCATCGGTTATTTCATAAAATCTAGGTAATAGATGACATAGGGTTGTTTTTCCTCCCCCACTTGGTCCAACTAAGGCAAGTGTTTTTCCTGCATCTAAGTTCAGACTAATATTAGATAATATAGTTTTGTTCTCATCATATTTAAATGTTACATTTTCAAAGTTTATATTTCCAATTACTTTGTCTAAATTTATTGCATCAGCTTCATCCGTTACTTCTGGTTCAATATCCATCAATTCACAGAATCTTTCAAATCCAGCCATTCCAGATTGATATATTTCAATAAATTGACTCAATCTTCTTACAGGATTCATAAATAATGATATATACAAGAAAAAGGCAAATAAATCTCCTGCATTAATTTTACCATAATAAAAAAACAATCCTCCTGCTATCATCATAACTACATTTAAAAAATTTAACATAAAATGAATACCTGACAAAAACTGAGCCATATATTTATAAGCATCAGCTCTCGCTACTTTAAATTCGTTATTACCTTCATTAAATTTCTCTATCTCATATTCCTCATTTGTAAAAGACTTGGCCACTCTTACTCCTGATATACTATTTTCAAGTTGAGCATTTACAGTAGAGATTTTCTTTCTAACTTCCTTAAAAGCAAAAGACATTTTCTTTCTCTTTGATATTGCAAACCAAATTACTACTGGAATAAATGCAAAAAGTATCAAAGTTAATGGTAAGTTTATAAATGAAAGAACTATAAATGATCCTACAAACATTACTATAGAAATTAATAAATCTTCTGGTCCATGATGTGCCAGTTCAGAAATTTCCATTAAATCATTAACTATTCTAGACATAATACTTCCAGTTTTATTGTCGTCAAAATATTTAAAAGGAAGTGTTTGAAGATGTCCAAATACATCTTTTCTCATATCATACTGCATTCTTACTCCAATTATATGTCCCCAATAATTAACAAAGTAATCACAAGCTAATTTTATTACATATAGCAAAAGCATACCTACCGCTAATATAATAAGCATATTCAATTGTCGTGCTGGAATAACTTCATTAATTATTTTCCTTGTAATCATAGGATAAAACAAATCAATAATTGCTATTAAAGAAGCACATAATAAGTCTAATGAGAACAATTTAATATGTGGTTTATAATAACTAATAAATCTTTTTAACATAATATCCTCCTTTGTTGGATACACAATTCAAAATCTAATTTGTAATATAAAATTTCGAATCACAAAAATCCACTTCAATTAGTAATTCTTTATATATATAGAATATTTTTTTCCTATCCAATAAAAAATTATATCATAACAGAAGCATTGTGACCAACCATAGAGTATAAATTAACAATCAAGTTATAAAACGTAAATATTGATAATCTTACAAATTTAATATATGATATATATTATAAGTATTATTAGTTAATATCATTTATCGAAAAGGAGGAATATTATGAAATATTTAATAATCGGAGCTAGTGCTGCTGGCTTCAATGCTGCTAAAGAAATTAGAAATTTAGATAAAAATGCTGACATAGTAATGTTTTCAAAAGAAAAAGAATTACCCTACTTTAGACCTCAAGTTTCTAAATCTATGGTTAATAAAATTCCAGATAAAAGATTTTATTTAGTACCAAAGGAATGGTATTCAGAAAATAATATTCAACTAAAATTAACTACTTCTGTGGAAAAAATAGACCCAGAAAAAAATAACATTATCCTTAATTCCGGTGAAAAACTACACTACGATAAATTGATAATTGCAAGTGGTGCTAAAAACTTTATACCACCTACTAAAGGTATCACTAAAAAAGGTGTATTTACTCTTAGAGATATTAGTGACGCTAAAGCTCTTAAAGATTATATAAAAGATTATAATAAAGCTGTTGTAATTGGTGGGGGCCTACTTGGTTTAGAAGCAGCTTGGGAATTGAAACAATTGAATAAAGAAGTTTCCGTTATAGAATTTGATACTAAAATCTTGTCTAAACAAATTGACAAAGAAGCCAGCTTAACAATAAAACCAAGACTAGAAGAAGCTGGGCTAACCCTCTACTTAGATAATCTTTGCCAAGAAATTTTGGGAGAAGACAAAGTTACTTCTGTCAAACTAAAAAATGGTGAAATTATTGAAACTGACGCTGTTATATATTCTATCGGAATAAGAACCAATAAAGAACTAGCTGATGAATGCTCTATTAAAACAGCTAGAGGCATTGTTGTTAATTCAAAAATGGAAACATCACATCCCAATATATATGCTTGTGGTGATGTAGCCCAGTTTAATGGAATAGTTTATGGTAATTGGCCCGCTTCTATAGAAATGGGGAAAACCGCTGGCATAAATGCAGCTGGAGGTACCACAGAATTTAATGGTTTTGTAGGCTCAACTATATTTAATGCCGCTAACATAAGAGTTTTCTCTTGTGGAACAATCAATGAAAAATTTGAAAGTTTTTCATTTGGAAGCTTAGAAGATTTCAATTTTGGAAAATTATTTTTCGAAAAAAATATTATAGTTGGTGGTTATCTTTTAGGAAATATATCAAAATCAACGAAAATACTCAAAGCAGTACGAGAAAAACTTTCTCAGGATAATGCTATTAAATTTTTAAAATAATAATTTCAAATAGAGCTATCTTATAAAAAAATTAAATAGCTCTTTTATTCTGCATTTTACTAAATATATAATCCCTAATTAACAAATTCCATAAATAATTGTTGTAATCGTGTCAAATAAGGAAATATATTCCTTGAAGTCCAAAATAATATATGGTAAAATTTATCTAAGTTATAATTCCCCTTAAATTTCGTTAACTCAACAAATCTCATTAATTAGATTAAATTTTATATATATTTTTTTCCGTCTAGTTGTACCTCTTTTTATACTACAATTCTCAAAAATATAATTAGTTATTCTTAGGAGGATATAATAATATGAAAATTTTATATGAAGAAATAAAAAAAGAAGTATCCCTAATTGAAAATAGCTATGATATTATCAGAGTCGTTGATATCCTAAATAAAAAATCAAGAATCATTAAAGAAGATAATTTTGAAAATTTCGAAGAAATATCTTGTTATGATTTTTGGGGCAAAGGATTAATTTGCAATAATTGTATTTCAACTAGAGCATATTATGAAAAAAATACAATTGTAAAAATTAAATATGTCAATAATAAAATTTTTCTAATAACGGCAACTCCATTATATACTAGTCAAGGTGCATATGTTTTAGAATTGTTAAAAGATATTTCTCAAAATAATTCTAATAATAATACTAATAATAATACTAATATAGATACTGTAATTAACAAAATCAATAATACTATTATTACAGATCCATTGACAAAAATTTATAATAAGGAATATGTAATAGGTAGATTACCTATTGATATAAATACTTGTGTCATCAATAACCAACCGTTATCTATTATTATGATAAACATTGATTTTTTAAATAATATTAATTCTAAGAATTTTAATACTGCAAAATATGACATAATGAAAAATCTTTCTGAAATTTTTTATAATTCCATTGAAACTAAGACAAATTGGATAGCAGAATACAGTACTAGTTCTTTTCTTATTGTATTAAATAATACAGACAAAGAGACTGCAAGTAACATTTTAAATAAGATTGAATCATTGTCACTTAATATTTTTTCAAAATATAAAAAATATATGAATTTAAAAATAACTCCAAGTTTTAATCTATATCATATTGAAGATGAAAAAGTAGATATTAATAAAATTTTAGTAAATATAGATAAAAACCTTAATCCTTTATATAAAAAAAATGATAATATCATACCAGCTTATACTAATATTACAAATAATAATAGTAAATCATCTTTTTTAAAAAGTAAAATCGAAGAACTAAGAAATATTTTAGATGAAATGTGTATAACTACAGACGAAACTGTAGATTACCCACAAATATTAGAAACAAGTCAATACTTGGACGAACTTATTGTAGAATATATGAAAAGCATTTAAAATACAAATTAAGCTTTTTTCTCTATTTGAAATTTCAATTTCTCTTTTTTTAATAAACTATTTGTACAAAAAACAAAAGAACCTCTATCTATTATAAAATAGAGGTTCTTTTGTTTTCATCTAGTTTTCATTCTATTTAGCTTCTTCTTTAACTTTTGCAAATTCCTTCTTAATTTCATCTGAAGGTTCTTTATCTATCAAACTAAAGATTATAATAAATATCATAGAAACAATAAAGCCTGGAACTATTTCATACAATTCAAAAATACCACCACTTAAATTTTTCCATAATATAACTGTCATAGCTCCACTCACAAGTCCAGCTAAAGCACCATTTCTTGTCATTCTATCCCAGAAAAGCGAAAGAATAATTGCTGGTCCAAATGTTGCACCAAAACCCGCCCAAGCATATCCAACCATACCAAGTATTGAACTTTGAGGATTATATGCTATATAGAATGCAATGGCTGCAACTACTACTACAGCTATTCTACTTACCCAAACTAGTTCTTTTTCTGATGCTTCTTTCTTAATCAAAACCTTATAAAAATCTTCTGTTATTGATGAAGCTGTAACTAATAATTGAGAATCAGCTGTACTCATTACTGCTGCTAATACCGCTGCTAACAAAAATCCTGCTATAGCTGGTGGAAACATATCACTTACCAATACCATAAATATAGTTTCAGAATCATTACCTACTAAAGCTTCTGTAACATAAGGTATTCCAACCATTCCGATGATAACCGCTGCTGCTAATGAAATAACAACCCATACCATAGCTACCCATCTTGCTTGCTTAATCTCTTCTTTTGATTTTATTGCCATAAATCTTACCAATATATGAGGTTGACCAAAGTATCCTAATCCCCAAGCAGCTAATGATATAATTGCTATAAATGACATTGTTACACCATCCGCTGACGTGAATGGATTCATTAACTCAGGATTAAAATTACTTATTGCTGAAAATGTTTCTCCAACACCACCTAATCTATAAAATCCGATAATAGGAACAACTAAAACCGCAAGAAACATCATTGCTCCTTGGAAAAAATCTGTCCAACATACTGCCATAAATCCACCTAGAAATGTATATGAAACAATAACCAAAACTCCTATTATTAATGCAGTTGTATAATTAATACCAAATACAGTACTAAACAATGTTCCTCCAGCAACAAAACCTGATGCTGTGTAAATTGCAAAGAATACTAAAATAAATACTGCAGAAATAATTCTTAATATATTAGATTTATCTTTAAATCTATTTTGAAAGAAATCGGGTAAAGTTAATGAATCCCCTGCAACTTCCGTATAAATTCTTAATCTTTTAGCTACTATCTTCCAGTTAAAGTAAGTACCGATTGCTAAACCTATTGCAATCCATATAGATTCTAATCCTGCTAAATATGCATATCCAGGAAGTCCCATCAATAGCCAACCACTCATATCTGAAGCTTGAGCACTCAAAGAAGCTACCCAACCATTAAGCGATCTTCCACCTAAAACGTAATCTGATAAGCTTTTAGTTCTAAAATAAAAAATCAAACCTATCCCCATCATTATTGACAAATAAATAACGAACATAAAAATAATTGTAGCATTAAAACTCATAAAATCCTCCCATTGTTATATTGGTATATTTTTAAAACTATCTTAATGTTACTTACAGTAGTAATAAACGTGTATGTGTATATTAGTTTTATAGAACATAGTGCGGAATGATGTATCAGAAATGTAAAACAGAATTATAACTATTTGTTAAGAAAGCGCCTTATTAAAGGGCTCTTCAAGAGTCTCATTAAGAACCTTATGAAAAGTCTTATTAAGAATCTTATCAAAAATCATTTCACTCAAAATGAATTAAATATCAATACATTTATAAAACATAACAATACTATTATATTACCTTACTTCATTTTTGTCAATTTACACTAATTTTATACATATCCTTCAATAAATATTACTATTTATTTACTAAAACCAATAAAACAAGTGACACTCATCCCATAATTTGGTATAATTAATTGTATAATTTTGGAAGGAGTGTTCGTATGTATTGCTATGAGGAAAAAGAATGCATTAGAATATTACCAAATAAGATAAATTATGAGAAAAACAAGAAAGATAAAAAATACTTTAATAAGAGATACGCTGCTTTATATATAACTTTACTCTCTTCTCTACTGTATTTAAGTTACAACCCCCTATTGTCGAAAAAAGAAGTAGAAGCAGCAATAGAAGAAAAAATTTACGATGATGATAATTTTACAAATGCCTTATGTAAATTAAATAAAAATACACTCGACACAAATAATTTGTCCAAGCTTATGAGCTCTGACCTGAAATCTGAAAGCAAACAAATTACAGTAAATTCATTACCAATATACTTAAGATATCAAGAAATTGATGTAGATAAATTACAATCTTATCTTGAAGGGAGGAATTCAATACTTTCTCAATCACCATATTTTGAAACTATAGTAGATGTTTCAATGGAATATAATATTAATCCTTTACTTATGTTTGCAATAACAGGACAAGAGCAATCCTTTGTCCCTGATGACAAAAACTATTCTAGAACCATTGCAAACAATCCATTTAATGTCCACGGGAGTTGGATAAAATATAATACCGAAATAAGAGATTCTTCTGAAATAGCAGCAAGTGTTATATTAAAATTAAGCAAAGGAAGACCAGATGGCTATAATGCATTTCAATGGATAAACAGAAAATATGCAGAAGACCAAAATTGGTATATTAGTGTAGAAAAAATCTTTAATATGCTAAATGACAAATGCTCCCTTTAATATAAGGCTATGTTTTAAGATATTGTTGATATTTATATTATTATTTATAAAATAAAGTTTTTACTTTAATAATAGTGTGAAGAGTTAAACGTGGAATGTGAAGTTAAGGATGATTTTGCTACGCAAAATCGACTATTTAAATAAAAGATTTTTGAAGAATGATAAAATCATCCATCATTTCACACTCCACTCTTCACATTTCACACTATTAATAAAACAATACTATATAAATCAACAATATCTTAAAAC
>DAOUPR010000174.1 GCA_030626065.1 Clostridium sp.
CTCTCATATAAAATATTATACTTTATTTATTATATATTATTCTTTACAAATGTAGAAAATCCTCTAAATTTAGCAAAAATATATTAAATTTGTTGTAAATATATGCTTGCATTAAGATTAAATTTTTATTATAATTATACATAAAAATAAAACAAATAAAAAGCTTTGAAAGGTAGTAGTAAATAATAGAATGTTTAAAGAGAGCTAATGCGTGGTGTGAATTAGTAGCATTTTTTATTGAATCCGACCTAGAGCAATGTGAGGGTAAGAAACTCATATCGGTTATCCGTTATCATTAGAGGCTATAATTAGCAAAATAAGGTGGTACCACGTAGAAATATCTCCGTCCTTGTCTTTTAGACATGGGCGGATTTTTTTTGAAAAATATAGTGTGAAGTGTGGAGTGTGAAATGTGAAATGATAGATGATTTTTTCATTCTTCAAAAATCTTTTAATTAAATAGTCGATTTTGCTACGCAAAATCATCCTTAACTACACACTACACATTACACATTTCACATTAGCATTGAATAAAATTCTAAATAATAACTAAACTCTTGAGTAAGTTAATATTAAAAAAAGTAAGAATTGAAAAAAGGGGGCTTTCACATGAGTAAAATACTTATGACTCCTGGACCAACTATGGTTCCAGAGAGAGTTTTAAGAAAAATGAGTGAACCAGTGCTGCATCACAGAACGGATGAGTATAGCAAAATTTTTGGCCAAATGAGTGAAAAATTAAAATATGTGTTTAGAACAAAAGGGGATGTTCTAACATTTACTTCATCTGGAACAGGTGCTATGGAAAGTGCTATTGCAAATATGTTTTCAAGAAATGATAAAGTGTTGCTTATATCTACAGGGGTATTTGGAGATAGATTTGCTAAAATAGCAAAAGCTTACGGTTTACAAGTAGATGTTTTAAAAGTAGTATGGGGAAAGGCTGTAAGTATAAAGGACATTAAAAACAGGTATAGAGAAGATTATAAAGGAATAATAGTAACACATAATGAGACATCAACTGCAGTCGTCAATCCTATAAAGGAAATTGGCGAGTTTATGAAAGATAAAGAAGGCGTATTGATTGTTGATTCTGTAAGTGGTCTTGGTGGCGTAGATATTAGAATGGATGAATGGAATATAGATGTTTTGATAACAGCGTCACAAAAGGCTTTAATGTCACCTCCAGGGTTAGCTTTTGTAGGGGTAAGTGATAAGGCGTGGAATAAAAGAGAAACATCAGATTTACCTAAATTTTATTGGGATTATAAAGAAAATAGGAAGTTTTTGATTAAAGAGAAACCATTTAATCCATTTACTCCAGCTGTTTCACTTGTAGCAGGAGTAAATGAAGCTCTTTCAATGATACAAGAAGAAGGCTTAGAAAATGTGCTTAGGAGACATGAGATATATGCGGATAGAGTACGAAATTGGGCAAAAGATAGAGGACTTGTAATATTTGGAGAAGAAAGCTGTAAATCCAATAATTTAACTCCAATTATGACTGAAAAAGCTAATGAAATAAAAAAGACAATGTCCCAACAATTTGATATAGAAATAGCAGGAGCAAAAGGTGAACTTAGTGGAAAAATGATAAGAATAGGACATATGGGATATGTTACAGAAGAAATGATTACGAGAACTATTGAATCACTAGATAAATGCTTTTTATAAAAAGAAGAGTACAATGCTTTTTTCAATGTGCAATTAGCAATGTGCAATTAGCAATTAAGGATGATTTTGCTACGCAAAATCTTTGAATTAATTAGAAGGATAGAGATATACACTATGTAACAATGTGACAACAATATAGAAAATTCAAGTGAAGCAACAAACAGTTTTATTTTTGATTAAAAATTTTCTGGCGTAAGGAAGAAAATTATCATTAATTGTGCATTGTACATTGTGCATTGTGCATTATCATTTAAAAGGGGGCATTAATATGGCAAAGGTAATTATTGCAGAAAAGATTGACGATATTGGTATTGAAATGTTAAAGAAAGAATTTGATGTAGATGTTTGTATAGGAATAAGCAGAGAAGATTTACTAGAAAAAATTCATGAATATGATGCTTTGGTTGTGAGAAGTGCAACTAAAGTAAATGAAGAGCTGCTAGAAAAAGGTATTAATTTAAAAATCGTAGGAAGAGCAGGAAATGGAACTGATAATATAGATATTCAAGCAGCTACGAAAAAAGGTGTAATTGTTGCAAATACTCCTGATAGTAACAGTATTTCAGCCTGCGAATTAACAATTGCTTTGATGTTAGCGCAAGCAAGAGATGTTGCTAGTGCAGATATGTCTTTAAAAGAAGGTAAATGGGAAAGAAATGCTTTTGAAGGAACTGAGTTATTTAATAAAACGTTGGGTATTATCGGACTTGGTAGAATTGGGTCATTAGTAGCTAGAAGAATGAAGGCTTTTGGTATGAATATAATAGGTTATGATCCGTATATTTCTGAAGATAGATTTGAAAGGTTTGATGTTGAGAAAAAGGATACATTAGAAGAATTATTAAAGGAATCAGATTTTATTACAATTCATACACCAAGAACAGAAGAAACTATAGGAATGATAAGTTATAAAGAATTTGACATAATGAAGACTAATGCAAGACTTACAAATGTTGCACGAGGTAAAATTATTGATGAAGAGGCACTATATTATGCACTTAAAAATAATAAAATTACTAGTGCTGGGTTAGATGTACACGCAAAAGAACCAAGAGGAAATACTCCTTTGAATGAATTGAATAATATAATAGTTACGCCTCATATTGGAGCCAATACTATTGATGCACAACAAAATGTAGGGGAATCTATTGCAGAGCAAGTTATTAGCGGTATAAAGGGAGAAATAGTGTTAAATGCAGTTAATCTTCCAGGAGTGCATTTAGATGAATTTAATACATTAAAACCATACCTTAAAATGATGGAGAGACTAGGGAAATTGTATTATCAGTTAAATAAAGAGTCAGTTAAATATATAGAAGTAACATATTGGGGAGATATTGCTAAAGGAGATACTGAACTAGTTAGTATAGCATTCCTTAAAGGATTATTAGAGCCTATAATGGGACCATCTATTAATTATATCAATGCAAAGATTTCAGCAGAGGGAGCTGGAATAGGAATTAGTTTCAAGAAAATAAGAGAAAGCCATAAGAATTTTTCCAATCTAGTGGAAATAAAAATAATTAATAATAATATGGAAGAATTCAATATGTCTGGTGCAGTAGCGACTAACTCTGAAGGTAAATTAGTTAATTTGAATGGATATGAGGTCGACGTTAAATTAAGTAGGCATATGTTGTTTATTCAAAATAATGATGTGCCAGGGGTAATAGGTAGTGTAGGAACATTAATAGGTACATGTGGTATAAATGTAGCGACAATGCAGGTTGGTAGAGTTGTTAAAGGAGATAAAGCGCTAATGCTTCTTAATGTTGATGAAGCAATAACTAAAGAGAATATAGCTAAGTTTAATGAAGTGGACGATATTATCTGGGCAAAATCAGTAATTTTGTAGGGGGCAATTATGGCTGTTATAAAAAGTTTTAAAGGGGTCCGTCCTAAAAAAGGGTTAGAGGAAAAGGTAGCTGCATTACCATATGATGTAATGAATAGTGATGAAGCAAGGGAAGCAGTTAAAAATAATCCATATTCCTTTTTACATGTAGATAAAGCTGAAATTGATTTAGAGGAAAATATTGATACTTATAATGAACAAGTGTATCTGAAAGCTAAAGAAAATTTAAATAATATGATAAAAGAAAATGTTTTAAAAGAAGATACAGAACCTAGTTTGTATATTTATAGACTAGTGATGAATGGCAGAAAACAAACAGGTTTAGTTTGTTGTGCTTCAATAGATGATTATTTGAATAATGTGATTAAAAAACATGAACATACAAGAGAAGTTAAAGAAAATGATAGAATAAAGCATGTTAAGTATTGTGGGGCTCAAACAGGACCTATTTTTTTAACCTATAAGAATAGAAAAGATATAACCAATGTCATTGAGGAATGGACAGTTAATAATTTACCAGATGTAGATTTTAAGTCTGATGATGGTATTGAACATATTGCCTGGAAAATAAATAATGAAGAAATAATTTCAAATATAGTTAGTATGTTTAATGAAGTAGAAGCATTGTATATTGCAGATGGACACCATAGATGTGCATCTGCTGCAAAGGTAGCTTTAATGAAAAGAGAAGAATTAAAAGAATATTCAGGAGAAGAAGAATTTAATTATTTTCTTTCAGTAATTTTTCCAGATGATGAATTATATATAATGGATTATAATCGTGTAGTAGCGGATCTAAATGGTTTAAATAAAAGTGAATTTTTAAATAGGGTGGAAGAGAATTTTAATGTTCAAAAAGTTAAAGAAATATACAAACCTTCTATTAAAGGATGTTTTGGAATGTGCTTAGAAGGGGAATGGTATGAATTAAAGGCAAAAGAGGGATCATATGATGTGAATGATGAAGTTAAATCATTGGATGTTTCAATTTTGCAAGAAAATTTACTATATCCGATTTTAGGGATAAAAGATCCAAGAAAAGATGATAGAATTGATTTTGTTGGAGGAATTAGAGGTCTTCAAGAGTTAGTTAAAAGAGTGGAAAATGATATGAAAGTAGCTTTTTCACTGTATCCTACAAGTGTTGAAGAATTGATGGAAATTGCAGATAAAGATAATGTTATGCCACCAAAATCAACCTGGTTTGAACCTAAACTAAGAAGTGGGTTGTTTATTCATTTGATTTAATTTTTGAATTTATTAGAAATAATCATAGTAACCAGAAAAAGAAGATAATAGTGTATATATTATGCAATAGGAAAGAGATATTCTAGCTAGAGTCTCTTTTTTTTATTATATAGGAAAGTTATTTTTTCTAAAAAAATCCATTATTAATGGATAAAATGGGAAAAAATACTTTGTGATTATTAAGAATATTTAATTATAAAAAAAAGTACATTAAATATTGATAGTTTTATTGAATAATTATTGATTTTGCTATAAAATTATACTATGAGGTGATAACGATGAGTAGAAAATTGAGTGGTATTAAAATAGCAATTGTAGTAACGATAGTAACGGTATTGATTTTGATTTCGAGTATAGGATTTGCTTCTGCTTCTGATAAAGCATATCTTTCAGATAGATATGATGTGTCTAATATTAAGTCATGGAAAGTAAGCTTTTCAGAAGGGCTTGATAGAGCATCAATTGAAGGTAATATAACGATAGTTAATAGTGAAGGTCAACAAATAGATGTTGATTACTCTTTATCAGAAGATAATAAAACTATTTTAATTGATGCTCCAGTAAAAGGGTACAAGCCTGGCAGTACATATTATTTAAAGTTGAATAAAAATGTAAAGTCAATTAATGGGAAAAGTTTAGAAGAAGCAATGACTATGAAGTTTGTGCCTTCAAACAAGTATCAAGATGCAACTAATAATGAGGGCTTACCAATAATTAGAAGTGTTACTACTAGTCAAATGCCTATAATTGCAAATAATAACATAGATTTTAATATTAAGGCTAATACAGATGGAAGCGTTCAATATAGAGTTTACATATTAAAGTATCCTAACAATTACTATGATTCTGCTGCTAAATATTTATCTACGAATTATAGTGAGTTAACATCTGGATTTACTAGTCCTGTAAGTGGGACAAGCAGTTACAAATTTTCCGTTGGTAGCGGCTTAAATACAGGAAAATATCAAGCTGTGGTGTATGTAAGAAGAGCTAATGTTGAAGGTGGACATAAAAATCAATTAACTGATTACGATAATTATTATACATATTATTTTAATGTATTAGATAAAAATATTATAGCTACACCTAATCCAAATGAAACAATTACTTATACAAATTATTCAAAAACATTAGAACAAGCAGCAGTAAACGAGTATTCAAGTGGATTACCTGTTCATGATCACGGTTATGCATGGATTGGAGCAAGTCAAGAAATTATAAAATATTATATGAATCCAAATAATTTTATTGATGATTATGGTAAATATGAATTTTTAGACCTTCACTATATGGAAGGTGTTACTGTAGAAGATTTAAATAGTATTCTTGTAGGCAAAGGTGTTTTAGAAGGAAAAGGAGAAGTGTTTTTAAATGCAGCAAAAGATAACAATATAAACCCTATATATTTGATTTCGCATTCATTACTTGAGACAAGTAATGGTAATTCTCTTTTAATTAGTGGTATGGAAGTATCACAGGTTGATGGTAGTGAAGTTGAGTCAAAAGTGGTATATAATGCATTTGCAGTACATGCATATGATGATAGTCCTAATAAACATGGTTCTGAATATGCTTATCAGCAAGGATGGTTTACTGTAGATGATGCTATTAGAGGTGGAGCAGCTTATATTGGAAGTGGATATATTAACAATACAAAATACAATCAAAATACCATCTATAAAATGAGATATAATATAGAAACTAGCTGGCATCAATATGCCACAGACATAGGATGGGCATATAAACAGGTTAAGAATATAAAAACATTAATTGAGAGTTGTGATGGTGCAAAACCAGTATTTGAAATACCAGTTTTTAAATAAAAATAATTTGCAATTAGCAATTAGCAATTAAGGATGATTTTCTTCATTCTTCAGAAAATCTTAATATTAAATAAAAAGAGTTCGCTTAGGCGAACTCTTTTATTTTAGGCTTTGTTTTAAAGAGTTGTTGATTTATCTAGTATTGTTTTATTAATAGTGTGAAATGTGAAGAGTGGAGTGTGAA
>DAOUPR010000271.1 GCA_030626065.1 Clostridium sp.
ATGGAAGTGAAGGCATCACCTGTACCAGGATAACTGATAGGAATTTTTTTAATTCTTCTTATATAGAAATTGTTATTTGTTTTATTAAACATAAGTATATTTGTGTAGCTATCATCATAATCAGGTACTGAGGTTATTATTACATATTTAGGACCGAAGTCTGATAGGGCAATTGCCCACTTCTTAATTTCCTGGAGTGATACATCACTAGTATAATCTTTACTTAATAATAATGCGGCTTCAGTAAAATTCGGAGTAATTACATCTCCTAATTTGATGTAATTTTTCATTTTTTCTAGCATATCTGTGTTAATTGTTCTATAAAGATTACCATTGTCACCCATAACAGGATCTATAACCACAAGACTAGTGCTTTTTTTAGTAAGCCTTATATAATTAGAGATAATATCTATTTGATCTGGGGATGATAAAAACCCACTATATATACAATCAAAAGTTATATTTAGGTTGTACCATTGATTAAAATAGTTTTGTAGGGTATTAGTTAAATCTACATAACTAACATCCTGAAATCCAGTATGGGAAGAAAGCACTGCTGTAGGTGAGGTACAAACTTGAATACCCATAGAAGATAAAATAGGTGTAATAATACCTAAAGAAGCTCGGCCAAAACCACATGAAGCATGTATAGCAGCAATTTTTTTTATTTTTTCGTTGTTTGTATTCATTAATATCCTCTTTTCACAAGAAATTATTCTATAAGCGTTGTTGTAATTTTGTAGTAATACTTGTAGGCATAAGGTTCTTTATAATTTTTGAAAGTGGTATTGTTATTATAATACCGATAATTGTAGTAATTATAGAAGTTGATGTGTGAGCAAAGGAAACAGCAATACTTTGGTATATAAATATACCAGCTGCAAAATATCCTATTAAAGAAACTAAGCCTCCAGCAACAAAAGCTATAATGTTTTTAGATAGGTTATTACCTTTACTATTTTGAGAGAAAGCAATCCATCCTACAACATAGCCGGTTAATCCTTTTATCACAAATGTAAATGGAGCCCAATAGGCAAAAGCAGGATCCATTATATCAAATAAACTCATACCAATTGCGGCTGCAATACCAGCATCTTTTCCAATGAGTACAGCTATTATGAATAAAGCTGTAGTTCCAAGGGTTATCATACTATTAGAACCTCCAAGTGTAATGGGGATGTGTATCCAAGTACATACATAACAAATAGCGGCCATTAGACTGATCATGACAAGTCTGAAAACATTGATATTTTTTTTCATTTAAAGTACCTCCTTTTTCTTAAAGTTTTATATAAGAAACTTTTTCCATAATTCTAAGGATATTGTTATTATAGTGCATATTAGGTAATTGTCAATTGTATAGGTACAATAATATAAGCACAAAACTTTTCTTAAAACTAACAATTATTGATAAAATATATGATGCTAAAAATACTGGTGGAAATAGAATAGGTTAAGCTGTTCAGGAAGAGTGTAAATAAACAAACATTGTTATTTCTAATTAAATGGTAATGTTTGTTTTGATTTAATCTATTATTTAGTAGTATTATATATTATGACATGGATAATAATAGTAATAATGTACTTATTAAACTATAGAGTTCAAAGTTCAGTTAAAACATTAAAAAATCAAAAGATTTTCTAACTAAAAGGAAGAAAATTATCATTAACTGCATATTGCACGCTGCACTAAATAAGAATAAATATTTTTATAAAAACAAAACTTATTCATATCAACAATTCTTTAAACATAGCTTTAAAAAAAGGAGGTATAGTATGGAGAAAACTTTAGTATTAATAAAACCTGATGGTGTAGAAAGAAAGCTAATAGGGGAGATAATTTCCATTTATGAAAATAAGAATCTAGATATTGTTGAACTAAAAATGATAAGGGCATCTAGAGAATTGGCTGAAAAGCATTATGAAGAGCATAAGGGTAAACCTTATTTTGAAGAACTTATTTCCTATATAACTGAAGAGAAATTGTGTGCATTAGTAATTGAGGGAGAAGGAGCAGTTGAGCTTATAAGAAAAATTAATGGAAATAAAGACCCTTTAAAAGTGGAGCTTGGAAGTATTAGAGGTAAATATGGAAGTGAAAAAACAAGAAACTTAGTCCATGCATCTGACAGTGTAGAACATGCGAAGAGAGAAATTGATATTTGGTTTTAAGTAAATTAAGTTTCATAAGGTTCATCTTTGGTTATAGAGATTTATAATAATTATTTTTATTGTATAGATAATTTTAATATAAAAATGTAAAGATGCTATATATGATACAATTTTTAGCTTTATATGATAAAATAGCATTGATATTTTATATTTGTACAAGGGTTAATTATTATAAAGGGGTGAAATCTGTGGAGAATAAAATTGTTGATGCAGTAGGTTTAGATTGTCCAAGGCCTATCATTGAAACTAAAAAGGCAATTGAAACTATAAAAGAAGGACAAATTACTACTATAGTAGATAATCAAATTGCTGTCCAGAATTTATTAAAATTTGCAAAGAGTCAAAATTATAAAGTAACTGAAAAAGTAGAAGATGAATTATTTCATATAACAATTACTAAAGAGGCAAGTTTAGAGTGTGATAATGATACGAATAATAATGAGAATTTAGTAATTGCTATTACATCTGATGAATTAGGTACAGGTGAAAGAGAATTAGGAGTTAATTTAATGAAGGGTTATGTTTATGCTCTTACTGAAGTTGAGCCTAGACCAAAAACACTTCTATTTATTAATAGTGGAGTATATTTAACGGTAGAAGGTTCACCGGTTTTAGATAGTTTAAAGAAATTAGAAGAAGAAGGCGTAGAAATTTTATCTTGTGGGACTTGTTTAAATTACTATGAGATGGCTGAAAAATTAGCAGTTGGAAGTGTTTCTAATATGTATACTATTGTAGAAAAGCTTAATGGTGGTAGTAATACTATTAAAATATAATAATAAAAACAATTTAAAACAAATGCACAATGCACAATGCATAATTATAATAAAACAAATGCACAATGCACAATGCACAATGTACAATTAAGGAGGATTTTCTTCGTTCCTCAGAAAATCTTTAATAATTTATGGATTTTGCTTAGCAAAATCATCCTTAACTGCACTCTGCACTCTGCAAATTGCACTCTGTTTTTTTAAAAAAAGGGTGAAGAAATGGATAGTAAAATTTTTTACGTGGTTTCCTTTGATTCTACGAGCCATGCTATAAAAACAGAGAAATTACTTGAAAAGTATTTTAAGATTGCAGTTATTCCTACACCGAGAGAAATTACTAGGAACTGTGGTCTATCAATTAAAATATTTTCATTAGAAATAGATAATATAATGAATACTCTTAAAGAGGTTACGATTCCTTTTGGACTTTATAGTTTAAGTGAAGAAAGGATTGAAGGGAAAAGGGTATTAATTAAAATAATGTAGAGTATATAGGAGCGGAAAATATGATTTATTTAGATAATGCAGCTACTTCCTTTCCAAAGCCAGAAGCGGTGTATAAAGCAGTGGAAACTTGTATGAGAGAATATTGCGCAAATCCAGGTAGAGCAGGGCATAAACTTGCATTGAAGGCAGGAAGAGAAATTTATAATACCAGGGAACTTGCGGCAGAATTATTTAATATTGAAGACCCAATGAGGGTTATTTTTACGAGCAATGCAACGGATGCTTTGAATTTAGCTTTAAAAGGTATATTAAAAGATGGAGATCATGTAGTTACTTCAAGTATGGAACATAATTCGGTAATAAGACCTTTAAATCATTTAAAAGAAAAGGGAGTAACTAATACTATTGTTAAATGTAATAGTGAAGGTGAAATTAACATAAAATATATAGAAGAAGCTATTTGTGATAATACTAAGCTTATATGTATTACTCATGGTTCTAATGTAACAGGAACAATTTTA
>DAOUPR010000304.1 GCA_030626065.1 Clostridium sp.
GGCACTTGATTTCAAGACAAGTAACAAAACCACTACTAAACATTTCAAATATGGCAGATAAAATAGCAAAACATGACTATACTATTAAAAATACTATTAATACTAGCAGAAGTGAGATTGGAATTTTATCAAGTAGCTTCAATAAAATAGTCGAAAACACACGAGTGCTTGTTAACAATATACAGGGTATAATATCTTTATTAGAAAATACATTTCAAAGCGTTGAAGCTTCAATGGAAGAAATAACAGCTTCAAGTCAGGAAGTTTCAACATCAATTCAAGAAATAGCTTATGGAGCTGATAAGCAGGTTTCTGAAACTAGCAGCAGCTTGGATGTTGTTAATAATTTAGCAAGTAAGGTTGCTGAAATGCAAGGAAATCTTGAGGTTACTACTAAAGATACAAGTGCTATGGAAAAAAACAACAGCTTAGGTGTTGAATCTATCAAAGTCTTTAAGGATACATTTGAAAGGTATAAGAGTGGAGCAAATAACGTAACTGAAAATATCTATGCTTTGTCAAAAAAATCTGAGTTAATTGGTCAAATTATAGGAACAATTAATAGTATTTCTGAGCAAACAAATTTATTAGCATTAAATGCAGCGATTGAGGCAGCAAGAGCTGGTGAACATGGAAAAGGCTTTGCAGTTGTTGCAGAAGAAGTTAGAAAGCTTGCTGAAGAATCTTCTAGTTCTACGAAGGAAATACAAGGCATTATTAAGGATGTTCAAAGTATAATTGATTATACAAACAATGAATCTCGTACATCATCAGAGTTATTGGATAAATCAACAGAGGCTTTAAGAAATGCTGAAAAAACATTTGAATCGCTCAAAATATCTATTGAATCAGTAACTAAACAGGTTCAGCTGTTAAATTCAGAATTAAATAGTATTGATGCTGCTAAAAATACTGTTGTAGATTCAATTGAAAGCATATCAGCGATAAGTGAACAATCGGCAGCAGCAACACAACAAATTAGTTCTATAACTCAAGAACAAGCTTCATCTACTGAGGAAGTTTATGCTGCAATGCAGGAATTAAATAATCAAGTTATTCTTCTAGCCGATGAAATAAATAAATTTAATATCTAATTTATAAGGCGGCATTATAATGCCGTCTTTTGTATTACTCTTCAATTTGGTAAGTGAATGGATAGACTGATTGTGGAGTTTTTCCTAGTTTTTGTGAGAAGCTATTCACGTCAATTTCTTCAACTATCTTGCCATCCTTGTGAACCTTCATATTCCAAACTTCGCCATTTTTTATTAACAAATCTGCTTCATATTTAGAACCATCATCAAACGTTACTTTTCCTTTTTTCCATGTCATATAAACATCACTCCTTTCTTTTATTCAAAGATATTTTTTGTTATTTACTAAAGTTTTATAATCTTAATAAATTGAAATTATAATAAACAATGGTATAATAAGAAATATATGACTTATGTAAGTTTTTTAGATATTAATGAGTAATCAATATTGTTATTTATTTAATAAATATATTATATGAGGGTGTGATTTTGTGAAATTTTGCCTACCTAACAAAAGACATATTAAAGATCTAATTTTGCTTTCTAAGAAATTAACAGAAGAATATGAATGGGGTAATAGAATACCAATAGGACAGATTAATAATGAGCAAAAAGCAGAAGAAAAATTGTTTGGAGAAAACGTTGAACAAGTAATTGTTGCAGAAATGGATGATAAAATGGTTGGATTTATTGGGATATATGAATATGATATTAATGACGAAAAAAAATATGAAGCTTCTATACTAATCGACAAGGAAAACAGACATAAAGGTCTAGGTGGAAAAATGTGTGACGAAGCTTTTAAACTTTTATCTAAGGACATTGAAGTAGAAGCTTACGTAGCAGGTTTTAATAAACATTCTGTAAATGCAACTCCTAAAATGGGATTTAAACTTAAAGAAAAATTTGTGGAAGAGGAATACGAACCATGTAAAGGATTCACAATATATGTTTTCACGAGGAGAGGAGAAAAAGAAGAATAGATGAACACTTCTTTTACAGAGAAAGCTAAAAAAATCATTAAGAAGATACCAAAAGGAAAAGTTGCAACATATGGTCAAATAGCTATACTTGCAGGAAACCCAAAAGCTGCAAGACAAGTGTCATGGGTATTAAATTCATGTTCTAAAAAGGATAATTTACCTTGGCATAGAGTAATAAATAGTATGGGAAAGATATCTTTAAAAGAGGGTAGTGGGTACGAGCTTCAAAAAGCTTTATTAGAAGATGAAGGAATTGAGTTTAAAATAAATAAGCAGATAGACCTTAAAAAATATTTGTGGAATCCACAAGAGATTGATGATTTTTAAGTAATATATTGAGCCAGAAAACATATACATTAGTTAAAAAAATTGGCAAATTATAATAAATTTAAAAATAGGTTTGAAAAAAAACAGCTTATATTATATAATTAATTCTAATAATAAAATATTTTAACGCTGTGATTGAGAGTAGTAAGCATAATGTCATTCTAAAGCGATTTGGGAATGGTGAGAGCCCAATGTATTGATATATGGTGAATGGACTCATGAGCGTAAATCTGAAGTAACAGTAGGATTTTACGGGGACCTCCGTTATA
>DAOUPR010000086.1 GCA_030626065.1 Clostridium sp.
ATTTCCATATGTAAATGCTAGTTTAGATGGTCAGGAAATAGTTCTTCATAGGAATGTAAATATAGGTTTAGCTGTTGATGTTGAAGCAGGTCTTGTAGTTCCTAATTTGAAAGATGTTCAAAATAAGTCATTATTAGAAATAGCTAAAGAGACTGAGATGTTAATCGATGCAGCAAGAAACAATAAATTAGCTTCAACTGATATGAAGGGTGGTACTTTTACTATCTCTAATCTTGGTATGTTTGGAATTGATTCTTTCTCTCCGATAATTAATCAACCAGAATTAGCAATATTGGGTGTTAATAGAATGATTGATAAACCAGTAGTTGTAAACGGAGAAATAGTAGTAAGACCTATGATGAAATTAAGTTTAACAGCAGACCATCGTGTAATTGATGGTGCTATGGCTGCAAAATTCTTAGCTAGAGTTAGAGAAATATTAGAAAATCCATTTATGCTTTTAGTGTAAATTTTTACTGTTTAATTTGTGACATTTATGAGAAAGTTGTGAGGTGGTTTTATGAAGAAAAAGGTTGCTGTAATTGGCGGTGGACCTGGCGGATATGTAGCAGCTATCAGAGCGGCTCAACTAGGTGCAGATGTAACAGTTTTTGAAAAAGAACACATAGGTGGTACTTGCTTAAATGTAGGATGCATACCAACTAAAGTGTTGTTACATACTTCAGAATTATTTGAAGAATTTAATTCTGCTAAGGAGTATGGAATAGAAGTTGAAGGAGAAGTCAAAGTTAATTGGCAAGTTCTTCAAGCAAGAAAAAAGAAAGTAGTAGACAAGTTAGTAGGCGGTGTTAAAGGTCTATTAAAAGCTAATAAGGTTAAAATTGTTCTTGGAGAAGCATCTCTAAAAGACAAAAATAACATAGAAGTAGTTTTAGCTGATGGGGAAAAAGAAAATTATAATGTTGACAATGTGATAATTGCAACAGGATCAATAAGCTTTATTCCTCCAATACCTGGAGCAAAGCTAGATGGAGTTATTGACAGTACTGGTGCTTTAAGCTTAGAAGAAATTCCAAAAGAGCTAGTTATTATTGGTGGTGGCGTTATAGGATTAGAATTTGCCACATTATATAGTAGCTTAGGAAGTAAAGTAACGGTTATAGAAATGCTTCCAAATATATTGCCAATGATAGACAGAGAAATAAGTGATAGTATTAGGAAGACTCTTGTTAAAAAAGGAGTTACAATACTTAACAATGCAAAAGTAAATGAGATAAACGATAATGAAGGTAAGCTTGTTACTAGATATACTTACGAAGGAAAAGAAGTATTAGTAAACTCAGATAAAGTTCTAGTTTCTGTAGGAAGAAGAGCTGTTACTAATAATTTGAATCTTGAAGAAGTTGGAGTAAATTCAAATAGAGGATTTATTTCAATAGATGATAAAATGGAAACTAATATAAAAGGAGTTTATGCAATAGGTGATTGTACAGGTAAAATAATGCTTGCCCATGTAGCTTCTGAACAAGGAGTAGTTGCAGCAGAAAATATGATGGGTCATGAATCAAAATTATTCTACAATACAGTTCCATCATGTGTATATACTAAACCTGAAATAGCTTCTGTTGGATTAACTGAAGAACAAGTGAAGGAAAAAGGTATAAATTACAAAGTTGGTAAATTCCCATTAGTGGCTAATGGAAAATCATTAATAATGAATGAAACTGAAGGGTGCATGATAAAAATTATTTCAGACAGTAAATATGATGAAATTTTAGGTGTTCATATGATTGGAGCTAGAGCTACTGATTTAATTACTGAAGCAGCACTTGCGATAAGGCTAGAAGCTACTGTAGATGAATTAATAACTACTATACATGCTCATCCAACTGTAGGAGAAGCAGTTAAGGAAGCCGCTCTTGCCGTAAACAAACAAGCGATCCACATTCCTAATAAATAAATTTTTTAAAGCCTTGAGATTGCTATTATAAGCGGTCTTGAGGTTTTTTATTATATAGAAAAGTTCTTTTTTATAAATAATTAATTTAAAATTCATCTAACTTACTAGGTTATTAATATGTAGTATTGATGTAACTTAGGTTACAGATATTTCCCCCAAAATAATGAATAATTTATCAGAATTTCAAGAACAATCTAATCAAATATTGAAAGCTTTAGAAAAAAGAATTATGAAAGAAGATATGGATTTGTATAAGTTAGCAGAACAAATAGGTTAATTATTATTAGGCTACTTGAATTAATATTTATGATTGAGAAGGTATAAGTATGAGTTAACCAAAAGTATCAGAAAGGTATGCTGAAAATCATAATATATCAATAAAAGAAGCTCTTCTGAATTTTTACAATTCAAAAATGTATGATATTTTAAAGAGAGTAGAATTCAATCTACTCTTTTGTTTTGTATAATTAGCTGAATAACTTATAATATGATAAAATGAACTGTGAACTGTGAACTGTTAATTAAAAGAAGGGGGCAATTATGGATATCAAAGAAATTTCATTAAAGAAACATGAAGAGTGGAAAGGCAAATTAGAAGTTACTTCAAAAGCTAAAATTGAGAGCTTGACTGATTTATCAATTGCTTATTCACCAGGGGTAGCTGAACCTTGTTTGAGGATTAAAGAAAATAGAGATGATGTATATAAATACACAATGAAAGGTAATACAGTTTTAGTTGTTTCAGATGGTACTGCAGTATTAGGTCTTGGGGACATTGGACCAGAAGCAGCTCTTCCTGTTATGGAAGGTAAGGCTATTTTATTTAAAGAACTAGCTGGAGTAAATGCAATTCCAATTTGTTTAGATACTAAAGATGTTGACGAAATAGTTAAAGCAGTAAAACTTATAGCACCTGCTTATGGTGGCGTTAATTTAGAAGATATTTCTGCGCCTAGATGTTTTGAAATAGAAGATAGATTAAAGGAAGAATTAGATATACCAGTTTTTCATGATGACCAGCATGGAACAGCAATAATAGCTTTGGCGGCTGTTACTAATGCACTAAAAGTAGTGAACAAATCTTTTGAAGACGTTAAAGTTATAGTAAATGGAGCTGGTTCAGCAGGGGTAGCAATTACTCAAATGCTACTAAATGGTGGTATCAAAAATATAATAATGTGTGATAAAGCTGGAATTATTAATAAAGATGCAGATTGGTTAAATTACAAACAAAAAGAAATGGCTGAAAAGACTAATCCATATAATTTAAAAGGTGATTTGAAAGAGGCTATGAAGGGAGCAGATGTATTTATAGGAGTATCTGCTCCAAATATTGTTACAAAAGAAATGGTTTCTAACATGAATAAAGATAGTATGATTTTTGCCTTAGCTAATCCAGTACCAGAAATAATGCCTGACTTAGCTAAAGAAGCAGGAGCAAGAATAGTTGCAACTGGTAGATCAGATTATCCTAACCAAGTTAATAATGTATTAGCTTTTCCAGGTATATTTAAAGGAGTTTTAGAAGCTAGATTACCAAAAATAACAGAAGAAATGAAACTTGCTGCTGCAAATGCTCTAGCTAATTTAGTTAAAGAAGATGAACTAAGTGATGATTACATACTTCCAATACCATTAGATTCTTCTATAGTAGATGCTGTAGCAAAAGCAGTTATAGAAGCAGGAGTTAAAGAAAAATAAATGCACAATGTACAATGCACAATGCACAATTAAGGTGGAAATTTTTTAGCGGAGCTAAAAAATTTCTATAATTAATTAAGGAATTAAAAACAAAAGATTAAAAGATAAATGGCGAAATTATTTATGGGCAGTGGATAGGTTTGTGTAAGCAAAAACATATCCACTGCTTTTTATGTTTTGATTTATTTAATGTTCAAATAAATCAAAGATTCTCCGAGGAACGAGCAGAATCATCAATAATTGTGCATTGTAAATTGTGCATTGTGCATTGAACTAAAATTGTGCATTGTCATTGTGCATTGAATTAAAATTGTTTTTTTAGGTGGCTTTTTAGCATTAAACCAGCAATGATTAAAGATATTAGAGCCGAAGCTAAGTAGCCCAGTCCATAATACTCTGGTCCAGCCCAAATTGAGATTCTTGTAAATAAGACATTTGTTATTAAAAATGAGAGAGAAATAATGAGTGGATTTTTTTTATTATCAAAGTAAAGATGAATAAGTATAAATATAAGTATAAATATACTACAATAAGCACCTAGAGTTAAAAGGCCCCATATTGCTAGCATATCATTTGTGAATCCTATCATAGGTAAAAATACATGTCCTAGTAATAAAAGAATAAAGGATATGGTAATTTGAAGATTCATTATATTTCCAAGTTTTATACATATACGATGAGGTATATCTTTTTTTGAGCTTTCGATATTGGAAAGAATACTTTTAGATACTACATTAGAATTTTTGTTTTTTTTATAAAATGTAGTTTCAATCGTTATAATAAATAATACCATAGCAGGCACTGAGGTTATAAAGGCAAAAAAAGCAGGAATATCATACTTTGTAGCTAAGTTGTAGGTATTGCTAATCATTTGGTTTAAATCACTACACCAAAACATAAAAATATGAACATATAGTGATAAAGTATAAAAAAAGTTAATAAAAAATAGAGAAGCAAATTCATTTAAGCAATTTAAGAAGTTAAAATATTTTTCGAATAAGTTATTTGATAATGTAGAGTGAGTTCTGTCAGAATTTTTAATTTCAAAAAAGTTATTTAGATAATTCATAAGTAAAGACATAGTTATAAATATGCCGATATTCACTCCTACTAATAGACAAATTACAAAAGAGAATTCAGTATAGTTTATTAATAATAAACTAGAAATAAGTATTGAAATAAACCCTATAAAAGTATTTTTAAATATTTGAATATAATTTCTTAGTATAGTAAGAAAAGTGATTTGTATCCACAGTATAATAAATTGTATGTAAAGAATATAAGTAATAAATTTAATGAATAATGATAATGAAGAATTAAAGAAAAAAATAATGTAAAATATTGACCCTATGGATAAACTCAAAAGTGTTATGCCATAGAAAGAAGGCATTATATTTTTGAAATCATTAGTATAAAGCAAATCAGAAACATATCTAGAAATAAACATAGAGAATCCTGAAGTTATTAAGTATGAGAATATAAAAATATATATAATAGAAGCCATAACTAATTTAGTGTCTGAATAAGGTGCATTAGTAAGAAATAAAATTAGCTTAATAATGCACAGTAAAACAGAACTGATTAATGAAGGTCCTAAAGTAGTAAATATTAAGTACTGGTTTTTATTATTGAGTATTTTTTCCAATTTGAATGTTGCTCCTGCCATTGATATCATCATCCTTATTAATAAAATGAGAATTAATATTTTTGTTTTTAAGTCTTGATAGTACTATATTTGCTGTCTGTTTGTTTGTGTCATATAAGATAATATAAATTATACCATTCTTATCAATTCCAACATAATCAGTAGGTCTAAGAAAAAGAGAAATATCCATATACAGTGTCAAATAATTTAAGACTCTATTTTTATTGTTAATAGTTGCGGTCTTATTTTTAAAGTATCTTTCTGGTATAGTATCAATTTTTATTAACACATAATCAATGTTATAAGTAGTTCGTTTTTCTTCAAATGATTGAAGGATTTTATTAAAGGCCATAGGAGTTAATATTGGTGTTTCTTTGATATATTCATTTATGTTAATGGATTTATCAGAATCAGAAATTTTATTTTCACTGATTTTAGTTTCAGAAATTTGATTTTCAATATTTTTATTTAACGAAATAGATTCATTATATAATTCATCTAAAAGAGTATAGTTATCGTTTATATTTGATAATTCGAATTTTTGAATATTTATTTCTCTTTTATATTTATTAATAAAGTATCCAATAATACTACCTAAAATCATATAAAAAGCAATGTGAATAATATGCTCTTTAGTGTATGTTAAGGCATAAAAATTCCCGCCAGTAAAAATGAAATTGGTAATATAAATTAAAATAGAAAAAATAACTGAAAGTAGAGATTGTCTATTTCCATACATAACTGAAATTAAAATTATGTAAATATAATTTATATCAATATAGTTAGTTATTTGTAATCTAAAATGATTTGGGGATATAAAATTAATTACAAAGATAACCAAAAACAATAATATATTCACAAGTAAAGGTATATGTGGTTGATGAGGGTTGAAAAAGTTTTTTATTGTTGTAAACAAGTTATTTTTTTTCTTTTTAGAAGTTTTTTGTTTTTTATACCAATTATAGGTTAGCTTCAATCCTTCTTGGAGTGAATATTTTTCATTTAAATTATAAATACTATTTAATGTACTTGTATCCATATCAACAAAGTTAAGATAAGGATTAAAGTCATTTTTCTTCGTAGAAAGTTTTTTATTGGGAGCTAAAATGGTTAACAATTCAGCTATAGAGTAATTTTTTTTAGATGATATATTTACAACAGGTAATTTGTCATCTATAAAAAAATGTGATTGTTCTTTGCTAGATAATTTAGAAATATTAAAAATAGAATTTACTAGGTCATCTATATAGAGTAAATTAAATTTGTTATCTCTAAATTTACCTAGAGGAATAGGTTCATCATAGTAGATCCTTTCCATTAAATATGGAAGAAGAAAAGAATCACATTCTATGTTTTGTTTTGGTCCATATATGTTACCAATCCTAAAGATAATTATATTTAGTTCGTAAAGTTCTTTCCATTTAATACATAAGTTTTCTCCAATAGTTTTTTCTATTCCTAAAGGACTAGTAATTTTTGGTTTGGTTGTTTCGTTGATAGTAGGCAACGAATTTTCACCGTAAACCTCTGCGGATGAAGGGTATACAAAAGTTTTTATATTATATTTAACTGACAATTGAATAATATTCAAAAGACCCATTATATTTGATGTCCTATTAGTATAGATATCTTTTTCATTTAAATCTTTATCAGAAATTGAAGCAGCATGAATAACTAAATCAAATCTATGAAGTTTGAATATTTTTTCGCATTGTAAGTCATTTATATCTAGATTGTAAAATTTATGATTTATTTTTAAGTTTTCTTTTTTACCTTTAGATAAATTATCAACTATATAAATTTCATAGCCTTCCTCATAAAATTTTTGGGCTATAGAAGACCCCATAAAACCATAACCGCCAGTTACCAGGACTTTCATTATTTCATACCACCTTGTCAAAATATTAATTAACATACAATTACATTAAAGCACAGATTAGTTTATAATTATGGATATTCACACTAATTATACTTTAAAATAATAAAATGTGAAACTTATTTGTAACTTAATCTTAATCAAATTTCAAAGAAATGGTATTATAATAGAGAAGGTTTGCTATTTGATAGTAATAAACAAGGAAAGTGAAATGGAAAAAGAGGTGAAACAATGTTACCTATTAGTGTTTTTATGATTACGTATTCGCCATATTTATCTATAGTTGCTATATTTGTATTGATTATATTTTCAAAAAATAAGAAATTAGTATTTGAAAAAAGTAAATTGAATATGAATCTTCTTTTATTGTTTCTATGGGCTAATTTTGTAGGGATAATTAATAAAAATATATATTCTGTAATAGCTTCTTTTATTATTTTGATTTATTTGATTTTATCTGTTTATATTCAGAATTATTATAATAAAGAAGAGAAAATTGATAAATTACTGCATACTATTGTTGTTTTTTCAATAGGTTCAGCTGCGATTGCTATTATTGACGGAATAACATTATTTCATAAGAAATCTAGTTTTTTATTGGACTTGTTTGGAATTCGTCAATTTCATTTTAATGAATTTGTTTTTAGTCCAAGAGTCACTGGAACTTTTGGTAATCAAAATGTTGCAGGAACATGGTACGGTGTAATTATATTGATTTCTATATATTTACTTATGAAAAAGGATTCAAAATATAGAAATCTATATATTCTATCTATTGTAAGTTGTTTTTGGGCATTGATTTTTACTGAATCTAGAGGTTCTATTTTAGGGTTAGTTTTAGCAGTAGTAGTTTATTATTTAATTAAAGGAAATAAAGAAAGAGCTGTTTTTTTAGGGTTATTATTTTTGATAGGAATTTTATTATGTTTAGAGAGGCCAGAATTTTTTATAAGGGGAAATGATTTTTATTATACGTTGTTTAAAAGAATAGATATTTGGAAGAAATGTATTGAATTATTTATTAAAGAACCAATTACGGGATGTGGATTATTAGGAATACATTTTGATAATAATATTAATAAAATTCATGCACATAATCTTATATTAACTATAGCAACTACACTGGGTATTGTTGGATTAGGTATATTTTTAGATATTATTATTAGAGCTGTTAAAGATATAATGGCTTTAAGAAAAAATAATCCTGCTATTGCAGCACTTTTAGGAGCTATATTAGCTTTAAATTTCGGACAAGGAATAGTGGACTGCACAATATATAATCCGCAAGTAGGTATGATGTTTTTTGTTTGTTTAACATTGATTCAAAATTTAGCAGTAGAATACAATATTCATACTAGTTCAAATTCCAAGATATTCAATATGTTAGAGTATGTACCTGAATTACAAATGAGTAGACGAGTTAAATATCAAATAGTGAAATTAAATAGTGTGAATAAGACTAATTATTGTGAAAATAAAGGTTATAATAAAGTACAATAAGTTTAAAAAGTGACATAGTCGCTTTTTTTTTATTATAATAATATTAAATATTGTTAAATAGATAAAAGAAGGTATAAAATTGAATTAAAGGTATGTATTAAAATTCAGCAGTTATATTTTAACAAAAGGAGATATAATATGAAAACCCAGAATATTAATTTGAATGTAAATTCAGAGATTGGAAGGTTAAAGACTGTTTTGCTTCATAGACCAGGAAAGGAAATTGAGAATTTAACTCCAGAAATGATGGAGAGACTTTTGTTTGATGATATTCCTTATCTTAAAATAGCACAACAAGAACATGATTATTTTGCTAAAACATTAAATAAATGTGGTGTTCAAGTATTATACTTAGAAGATTTGGCAGCTGAAACTTTGGAAAATGAGGATATTAGAAATTTTTTTATTGAAGACTTTCTATATGAAGCTGGAGTAGAGTCTGATGGGTTGAAAAAATACATTAAAGAGTACCTTAGAGAATTTAATGAAAAAGAGTTGGTTTCAAAACTTATGTCAGGTATTAGAAAAAATGAAATAAGTAAATATAAATTTGCTGCTTTAAGTGAAATGATTTATGAATTCTATCCTTTTGTGATTGATCCACTACCAAATTTATATTTTACTAGAGACCCTTTTACTACCATTGGCAATGGTATTGCTTTAAATAAGATGAAGACTGAAACAAGAAACAGAGAAACAATATTTGCTAAATACATATTTAGGAACCATCCTATCTTTAAAAATAAAGAAATACCTAGATGGTTTAATAGATATGAGAATTCATCTTTAGAAGGTGGAGATGTTCTTTTATTGAATTCTGAAACTATAGCTGTAGGTATTTCTCAAAGAACAGAAGCTATTTCAGTCGAAAAGCTTGCTAAAAAAATAATATTCGATGAAACTATACCTTTTAAGACTATTTTAGCTTTTCATATACCAAATAAAAGAGCTTTTATGCATTTGGATACAGTTTTTACTCAAGTTGATTACAATAAATTTACTATACATCCTGAAATAGAAGAGCCCCTCACGGTTTATAAAATTAGTGCAAAAGAAGGCTCAAAATGTGAACTTAAATTTGATAAAGAAAAAGACACACTAAAGAAAATACTAGAAAAAAATTTAAATATGGATGTTTCTTTAATTAGGTGTGGAGGGGGCGACCTTATTCATTCAGCAAGAGAACAATGGAATGATGGGTCAAATACATTAGCCATAGCTCCAGGAGAAGTCATTGTGTATGATAGAAATTATATTACTAATGAACTATTAGAGAAAAGTGGAGTAAAAATACATGTTATTCCCAGTTCAGAGCTTTCTAGAGGAAGAGGCGGTCCAAGATGTATGAGTATGCCACTTTGTAGGGAAGAAAGAGATTAAATTTATAGCATTTATTTCATTTGACTTAGTACGATATTTATTATACTATTTTAGAAAGGGAAATTGCAAAATAACATTGCGATTTTTGATAGACAGAGTAGGAAAAGTGCGTTAAGTGTTAAGAGATGGGAAGTCGCTCTTAAACGAAGGGAAAGCTAATAGCTAGTACCGCGGTACTTTTTCGCTTCCGCTGTAACATTAGAATATTAATGTAATGGCTCCTGTCGTAATAATAAATGAAGGAGTGTTTTTTTATGTTAAAAATTGAAAAGAAGAGGGACAAACTGCACACAAAAAAAGTTGTTCTAGCTGGACTGTTGACGGCTATTAGTATCGTATTAACTAGGTTTTTATCACTAATGATTCCAATTGCAGGAATGCCGGCTCTTAGAATAGGATTTGGGGATATTCCAATAATAGTATCGGGAATTCTTTTGGGACCTTTATTTGGTGGAATGACTGGATTTGTTGCAGACATAGTAGGGTATAGCATTAATCCTATGGGGGCTTATTTCCCTGGGTTTACTATTAGTGCAATGTTGATGGGCGCTATGCCGGGATTGTTTATTAATCTATTTAGGAGAAAAAAAGTAGAATTAAATTTTAAACTAG
>DAOUPR010000227.1 GCA_030626065.1 Clostridium sp.
TCACAGTTCACAGTTCACAGTTCACAACAATTTTACTTGATTTCATTTGAATTATTAATACTATAAGATAAAAAGAAAGAAATATTTCAGTTTCAAAATATTTCTTCTCAAAAGATGATTCTCATAACTCTTCAAAGAATCTATTATTTAATTAAAGATTTTCTGACAAAGGAAGAAAATCATCCACAATTGTGCATTGTAAATTGTGCATTGTGCATTGAATTTAAATTATTTAGTACCAAACAATCTATCTCCAGCATCACCTAAGCCTGGAACTATGTACCCATTCTCGTTTAATTTTTCATCAATATCAGCTACATAAATGTCTACATCAGGATGTGCTTCCATTACAGCTTCAATTCCAACTGGTGCAGCTACAAGACACATAAGTCTAATATTAGTTGCTCCTCTTTGCTTTAATGCTCCTATAGCATCTATAGCAGAACCTCCTGTTGCTAGCATTGGATCAGTTACGATAACTTCTCTCTCGTTGATATCTTGAGGTAATTTACAAAAATATTCTACTGGTTTCAATGTTTCTTCATTTCTATACATACCAATATGACCAACTTTAGCTGCTGGAACTAGTTTTAACATTCCATCAACCATTCCTAAACCAGCTCTTAATATTGGTACTATTGCTAATTTCTTACCTGCAAGCATTTTACACTTAGTTGTGCAAATAGGTGTCTCTATTTCAACCTCTTCTATAGGCAAATCTCTTGTTACTTCATATGCCATAAGCATTGCTACTTCTCCTACAAGTTCTCTAAAATCCTTAGAACCTGTATTTTTATCTCTTATAAAAGCCAATTTGTGTAGAATAAGTGGATGTGCTATTTGTGTTACTTTACTCATTTGATGACCTCCTAATTTTTATTTTTAGAGCATAAGCTCTATTATTTACAATATTTTTCTTCAATCGCATGTATTTTGTTTACTCTTCTTTCATGTCTTCCACCTTCAAAATCAGATTCTAAAAAGGTATCCACAATATCTAATGCTAATCCTGGTCCAACTACTCTTGCTCCCATAGCTAAAATATTTGCATTATTATGCTCTCTAGTAGCATGTGCGCTAAAAGTATCATGACATAAAGCTGCTCTTATACCTTTAACCTTATTGGCAGAAATACTTATACCAATCCCTGTTCCACAAATCAATATTCCAAAATCATATTCTTTTGAAGCAACAGCTTTCCCTACTGGTTCAGCATAGTCAGGATAATCACATGATTCTTCTGTAAATGGTCCAAAATCTTTAAATTCTATTCCTTTTTCCTGTAAATGCTGCATAACCTCTTTTTTCAGCGGAAATCCGCCATGGTCGCTACCTATTGCTATTCTCATTTGTTTCCTCCTATATTTGGATTTTATTAATTAATAATTCTATATCTTTTTTTAAAAATTTATAGGTTTCTTTATAAACTTCAATATCTCCTCCATAAGGATCAATTATATCTCCCTGTTTTCCAACATACTGATGAATATTATGAATTTTATCTTTATCATCAGGATAATTATAAACAAGAATTTCCTTAATATAATTCGTCATGCAAAATACTAATTCACTTTGCTCTATTAAACCTTTATTTAATTGCACAGCTTTTCTTCCATTAATTTTTATATTCAAAAACTCATCTAATACGTCTGCAGTATTAATCGTTGCACTTGAATCCGGTACAACTGATATACCAGCAGAGCTTGCTCTTAAGTTATTATCCAAACTTAAATTGTTGAAAATATACTCTGACATAACACTTCTACATGTGTTACCTGTACAAACAAAAAGTATATTATACATATTTTTTCATAGCTCCTTTATACATTGACTATATCAAATCCTGCCGCTTTTTTTAATCTATTCATAATTGCAAGGCCAATTCCTTTTTCTTCAAATCCCTCTGATAAAATTACTTCAACATCTTCTTCATCAAAGCTTCTTAATAATTCGAAAAGATTTTGCCCAATATCATTTAAACTATCTTTTGAACCCAAACTTTTAACAATAACCTCTTCATATAAATCAATAGTTTCATCAGTAGCTAAAACGCCTACTTTAATTTTATCTTTACTATATTCCTTTGCTATCCTATTAATAGCCTCTACAACTCTATTTTCGCTACCAATCACTATCTTTAATGGGGCTTTTGGAGCATAATGTCTATATTTCATCCCTGGAGCTTTAGGTTTCACGCTATCTTCTAGTTTTTCCATAATCGCTGGGTCAATATATATTCTATCATCTATCTTATGTAACATATCAAGTGTAATAGCTCCTGGTCTTAAAACACAAGGTGGATTAACTGTACAATCGATAATAGTTGATTCAAGTCCAAATTTTGATATTTCTCCACCTAGTATGTACTCAACCTTACCATTCAAATCTTCTATACATCTTTCTACATTTGTAGGACTTGGTCTTCCAGAAATATTAGCAGATGGAGCTGCTATAGGAACCTTTGCTTCTTTTATCAATTCTCTTGCAATATTATTTGATGGCATTCTAACACCAACAGATTCTAAACCTGCACTTGTAGCATAAGGAATTATCTCAGATTTTTGTAAAATAACTGTCAACGGTCCGGGCCAAAACTTATCCATAAGTATCTTTGCCACATTTGGCATATTCAATACAAATTTATCAATATTTTTATCACATACATGTATTATCAATGGGTTATCTTGTGGTCTACCTTTTGCCTGAAAAATCTTTTTTACAGCTTCTTCATCTAATGCATTTGCCCCAAGTCCATAAACAGTTTCAGTAGGAAATACCACTAATCCACTATTTTTAATAACTGTAGCTGCATCACTAATAATACTCTTATCAATATTGTCTTCTTTTAATATCTCTAACTTTGTTTTCATATACATCTTCTCCTGAACTTAACCATTCTATAGTATTTTATTACAACATAAAAATAATTACAAGACCTAATAAAATTCCCGTTAATACGCTAAAAATTACATTTTTACTATTTGAAAGTTCTATTGATTCTTTTAACATTTCAAAAAAAACTACATACAACATTATTCCAGCTACTAAAGCTAAAAATAAACCAATTATATTATTTGTTATACCTCTAAATTTCAAACCTATAACTACCCCTACTAAAGTAGGAAGAGCTGTTACTAGTGAATATAATAATACCTTCCTAGTGCTTTTATTTATAGCTACTAGTGATGATGCAACAGCTAACCCCTCTGGAATATCATGCAGAAAAATCAAAACACTCATTTTCATCCCCATAGAATTACTTTTTAAGAATCCAATTCCCATTATTATACCTTCAGGTAAATTATGCAACATCAACCCTAGTGAAGTAAAAAAAGCTACCTTAAACAAATGATTTTTGTTTTTCCCACATTCTTTATATAAAATATTAAGTAAAAACATCAAAGCAAACCCTATCAAAATATAAAACAAACAGAAATTCAATTTTATTTTTTCTATAGATTCAGGAATCAGATCAAAAAGTGTAATTGATATCATTATTCCTGAAGCAATGCCATTTATAAATGCTAATGTATTTTTAGATGGTTTTGATAATACAACACCTATACCTGACCCAATCATAGTTCCCAGCATAGAAAAAACACTACCTACAATTACGGTAAAATTAAAAATGCCTAACATTTCTATCACCTCTTCTTAATAAATAATATTTTAAGATAAGATGAACTATTCTTTGCAAAAAAATAAAAAGCTTCAAATATGAAACTTTTTATTACTCAATTTTTTAATTTCCTAGTTCCTGCATTTTTTCTGCTTGTTCTGCTGTTATTAACGCATCTATCATTTCTTCTATATCTCCATCAATAAAACTATCTAATTTATAAAGAGTCAATCCAATTCTATGGTCAGACACTCTTCCCTGCGGGAAATTGTAAGTTCTAATTCTCTCAGATCTGTCTCCTGAACCTACTTGACTTTTTCTATCAGCTGCTATACCGGCTGATCTCTCTGCTTCTGCTCTTTCAAAAAGTCTTGCTTTTAATACTTTCATAGCTTTTTCTTTGTTTTTAAGTTGAGACTTTTCATCTTGACAAGAAACCACAATACCTGATGCTAAATGTGTTATTCTTACAGCTGAATCAGTTGTATTTACACACTGTCCACCGTGTCCTGAAGCTCTAAACACATCTATTCTTACATCATTAGCATCTACTTTTATTTCTACATCATCGACCTCTGGCATAATTGCAACTGTAACTGTTGAAGTATGAATTCTACCACTTGATTCAGTATTTGGAACTCTTTGAACCCTATGAACACCACTTTCAAATTTCAACTTACTATATACTGATTCACCTCTAAGCATGAATACAACTTCTTTAAAGCCACCAATATCTGTTTCATTAGCACTCATCATTTCCATCTTCCATCCATGTCTTTCAGCATATCTTGTGTACATTCTAAATAAATCTGCTGCAAATAAAGCTGCTTCATCTCCACCAGCTCCACCTCTAATTTCAATAAATACATTCTTATCATCATTAGGGTCTTTTGGTAGAAGTAATATTTTAAGTTCACCTTCAAGAGTTTCATTATTTCTTTCAAGCTCTTTAATTTCTTCTTGTATCATTTCTTTCATTTCACGGTCATTTTCTTCTCTTAACATTTCTTTATTAGCTTCTAAATCTTCTTTAACATTTTTATACTCTCTATACTTCATAACTACAATCTCTAAATCAGAATGTTCCTTACAAAGCTTTCTCCATTCATTTTGTTTTGCCATAACTGAAGGATCACTTATTCTCATAGAAAGCTCATCATATTTATTTTCAATAAAGGATAATCTATCAAACATTATATATCACTCCGTATTTATATTTTCACAATTTAATATTATAACATAAGTTTCTCTATTTTGCACATTATCTTTAAACTCAGCAATTATCAACTCACTACTACCCTAACCTTCCTATAACTACTCTATCATGTCCTGCAAGGTCTTTAACACACTCTATTTCTTTAAATCCACACTCTTCCATAATTCTAAAAACATCATCCTTTTGATCATATCCAATTTCAAAGGCTAATAATCCATTTTTATTTAATACTTTCAGACTTTGTTTAGTTATTTCCCTATAAAAATATAATCCGTCTTTTCCACCACTAAGGGCAATATACGGCTCATAATCTTTTACATCCTTCATGAGAGAAGGAATTACATCTTCTCTTATATATGGTGGATTCGAAACTACTACATCA
>DAOUPR010000205.1 GCA_030626065.1 Clostridium sp.
AATCAATGCGTGTGTTAGGTTTTGGATATAAGACAATAGATGAAGAAGTTGCTATGAGTTCAGAAATAGGAACTATAGAAAATGAATTAATATTCACAGGATTTGTTGGTATTAAAGATCCATTAAGACTTGATGTTAAAGAGGCGGTTTTAAAAGCTAAAAAAGCAGGTGTTTCAACTAAAATGTTAACAGGTGATAACATTAATACTGCTGTCGCTATTGGAACAGAATTAGGATTATTAGATGGTGATATGAAAGCTGTTGAAGCAACATATATTGATACCTTAAGCGATAAAGAATTGAAAGATGAAATCACAAAAATTGCTATAGTAGCTCGTTCTAAACCAGATACTAAGATGAGAATAGTAGAAGCACTTCAAGCTAATGGTGAAGTTATTGCAGTAACTGGTGATGGTATAAATGATGCACCTGCACTTACAAAGGCAGATGTAGGTATAGCAATGGGAATTGCAGGTACAGAAGTAAGTAAGAATGCTGCTGATATCATTTTAACTGATGATAGTTTTGGTACTATTGTACAAGGAATAAAATGGGGACGTGGAATATATGAAAACTTCCAAAGATTCATTCAGTTTCAAATTACAGTTAATATTGTTGCATTTTTGACTGCGATACTTTCAGTAGTATTTGATTTTGAAATGCCGTTTACTACAATTCAATTATTATGGGTAAACATTATTATGGATGGACCTCCAGCTCTTTCTCTTGGATTGGAAACAGTAAGAGAAGCTGTGCTTAAAAAGAAACCTGTTAATAGAAATGCAAGTATTATTACAAAATCAATGTTTACAAGTATGGTATTAAATGCAGGATATATTACAGGAATAATTATTCTTCAAATGTCATTAAACATACTAGGAGCGTCTACTGTTGTAGGAGCTGATGGTGCAAGTGAAATGGAAACAGTATTATTTGCTTTGTTTGCTTTTAGTGCTTTATTTAATGCATTTAACTGTAGAGAGTTTGGAGTAGATAGTATATTCCCTAATTTCACAAAGAATAAATTTGCTTTCAAAATAATAGGGATTACAGCTTTAGTACAAGTTATAGTTACTCAAATATTCTCAAGCTTCTTTAATGCAGTACCACTAAGTGCTACAATGTGGCTTAAAGTAATTGCATTAGCTTCATTAGTAATTGTGGTAAATGAAGTTGTTAAAGGTGTTGTAAGAGTATTTGCTGGTTCAAAGGATATATCTAAGAAAGAGAATGAATTAGCAGCTTAAAGCTTATATAAATTAAAAACAAACCATCAGGGAAGCCTGATGGTTTGTTTTTTATGATACATTTAATTTGGACATCACATTTTTCAGAAATTCATGTGGAGATTGAATACCATCTGTTTCCGTAAACTTAATATTTGAACTACTATTAACTATATCTTTATGAGTGCTAAATAGTTCACCGTGTGAAGGAATAAAAGCATGATTTGCATTAGTTATCATTGGCAGATCTAAAATAGAATCGCCAGCAGTTATTATTTTATCTTGTTTTTCATTCTCCATAATATACTGAAGAGGAGACCATTTATTAAGGAACTTAGGTATCATATAAATTTTTCTACCAGTTCTAGTGACAAAATAACCTAAATCTTCTGCTTTTAAAATTAATTTATTGTAATTATCTTGGTTAATAAGATTTTTATCATGAAGAACGGCATAAACAAATAAATTGTCACAACATCTATAGGATTTAATTTCTTTACCAGAAAGGAAAAACTGACAAGTTTCAATGAATTCTTCAGGAGATATAATAGTATCCATTTTATCTTGAATAATTTTTGACCAGTTTCCATCTATCTTTCCATCTTTAATTACTATGCCTCCATTTGCAACTACAGCATAGCGAGGAGTAATTTCTTTATTGAATATAGAAATTCTACTGTATTGCTCAAAAGATCTAGTTGTTGTTGGAATAAATAAGAAATCTTTGTGTACAAGTTTTAACAGATTTATTGAAGACTTCGTCATATAAGAGATGCTTTCTCCATCTTTTTCCTCTACAAGTACGATATCTTTCAGATCACTTTTTATAAATACCTTTGAGTATATTAGGGTTCTATCTAAATCTGACGCAAAAATCATATATTCACTCCTTTTTTATGTTGATGCTATTTTAGGATATTATTTATATTTAAACTATTATTTACGTAAATTATTTTAATTCTAATAATAATGTGCAATTAGCAATTAGCAATGTTCAATAATTGCTAATTGTTAATTGTTAATTATTTTTTAAAAATATTAAACATCTGAAAATTCTTTTGGTTTAATAATTCCACAACAAGAGTAAGACATATCTTCGTATATTTCAACAGGTACATTTCTATCTTTTGCTAGTTTATATATGTGCAGCAAGTAAGGGTTATCGTATGAATCAACAAGAATTTTCCAAGGAATTCTTCTTAGTAAAACTCTAGTAGTTTCACCTACACCGGGCTTAACAAGGTTAATGTTATTTATATTAAAAGTTTCTTGAATTTTAGCTATATCTTTTAGTCCTCTATAGCTAGGAGGCTCTTCATCTAATGTAGCAGCTGTATTAAGCTGAGCTTCATTAGAATTATCAATTTTAGCAAATTCTTCAGTAATAGTATCTATGAAAAAGTTAGATACATCTATATCCAGCCATTCCTTATAGAACTTCGCTCCATGGAAGTCATTTTCTTTTATGAAGTCGTTGTTAAGAACAGTTCTACTCATAAGTCCTGAAACAGTTGAATTTAGACAAGCACTAGGTATTAAAAAATCTTCTCTAGTTGCATAAACTAAAGAACAATAGGCTGGATCTGAAATAACTGCAAGTTCAGGATCAAGCTTGATATTAAATTCTTTATAGTAATCTTCGCAAGCATCTATTAGTGTGTTTTGTATTACACCTTTTCCAGTCCAACCATCTATAAATTGTAGACTGCAGTTTGGATGCTGTTTTAATATATATTGTAGAGCGTTTTTATCAATTCCTCTATCTCTAATAATAGAAATACTATAATGAGGAAGTGATATATTATATTTGAATTTAATATATCTCTTAATTAATATACCAATGGGGGTACCAGCTCTAGCTAAAGATACTAAAACTACATTTTGGTCGCGATTATTTATTATTTTTTCGCTTACTATCTTTACTAAAGAAGCAAGTTTAAGTTTTGTTTCTTCTAAGGTTTTATAAAAGATTTCCATATATTCATCTGTTGGATGATATTCAATAGGTAGCATTTCTGAATAATGAACACCACTTTGAATGGCATTTTCTCTAAATTCGTTGTTTTTTTCTGTTATAAGACCTGAAATTTCTTTTAATAGAAATACAACATCTTCTTTTGAATAGCTTCCAGATAATAATTCCTTTTGCATTTTCAACCCTCCATTTATTGGTTAGCTATGTTTATAAAAAATTGTTCTATTAATAAGATTTTATTTTTAATAGTGTGTAGTTTGAAATGTGAAGTGTGAAGTTAAGGAGGATTTTGCTACGCAAAATCTAATATTTAATTCAAAGATTTACGAAAACTGAGGAAATCATCTTTCATTTAACACTCCACTCTTCACAGTTCACACTATTATTAAAATAGAAACTTTATCTTATAAATAATACTATGAATATCAACAATATTATAAAACATATCCTAATATTAAAAGTTCCACGAAACAAAGATTACATTTTCTATATTGAAGTGCCCCATTATTCTAAGGAAAGTTTCTTTAGTTTCTTGTGTAAAGCTCTTTTCAGAGAATATAAAAGCTTCTTTGTAAAAATCTTTTGGTATATTATAAATATAATTAGTAAGGTGTTTATCATCAGGAGAAGGGAAAGCTACTTTGTTTTTAATTGCGTAGTTACTTTCATCCAAAGGATAAACTGGACTTCTTGTAGTTGAATGATAGAATACATTATCACCAAGATTACCGCTGATTTTGCAAGGGAGATAAATAAATTCACCTGTACCTAAACATAAGCAATTACCAGAAGTTCTTTTGCTTATTAGTGCACTTGAAATTTTCTTTATTTCTTCATTAATAATGTTTTGTTGGTCCGATGAAATTCCAAAACGGCCAGTATAAGTTACAAGATCTTCTATTGAATAATTGTTTTCTAGGCATATTTCTTCAAATGAAGGTAAAAGTGCATTTGTATAGTCTTCTGAAGTATCAGCAAAGCCTAAATCACCTGATTTTGCACAAGAGATAGTTCCGGTAATAAGTGAACATACATCTATTTTACGAGAAGTTTCTTGTTTGTACATTTCAAGGTTTTCTTTACTTCTCCAATCTAAAATGGATATTACCCCAAAATGTTTAGAAGCAGGAAGGGTTTTCATTAAGTTTAATGCAGTTTTTCCTGTTGTTATTTCATCATCTATTAATACAATATCATCTACTTCTTCAAATATATTTGGATTTAAAGGATAAAGCATATGGTTTGTAGCGTGAGAATGTTCTTCTTTGAAAAATATGCTCTGTTCAATTGAAGATATTTGTTCTCTAGTAGTATGAATATAAAAAGAATTTGTGCTATTACTGAAAACAGCTTGAGCAATTCCAGTTGCAGTTTCAGCAAATCCTATAAATAAAGTTTTGTGTTTAAGTTCAATAGGTGAGTTTAAAATCTTTTGTACTTTATTTAAAAGGTCATCTGGAAATTCGTTATTATGTTCGTCATCTTGAAAATATTCTAGAGCCTCCACTAAAATATCTATATCAGAACTAGTATGTTTTTCTCTTTCTTCAACCCATAAGCGGCATAAAATTGCACCAATTATATCTAAAGTAATTGGTTTGATTGGTATATGTTTTCCTAAAACTTTACTTACAAAAAGAAAATCCCTTTTTGGATTCTTTCTAGCAGCCATAGAGAAAAGACTAGGCCATTTAATATTATATTTAGTATCATTTATATTAAGTGAGACTTTTAGGTTTTGTCCAAGAGAAAGGTGTTCTTGTTCCTTCAAGGATGTCTCTATATGTTTTTTCATCATTAAGTACCCCCATACTTTTAGAAAGTAGAATAGTTTTTTTTGCCCATTTATAATGGGGTTTAACTTCATTCATTTTATTGCTATAAGAACTTCTAATAACTCCATCTGAAGAAGAATTTATTATTGCTAAAGCATCTAAGTATTCTTCTTTTGTTACGATAAAAATAGAATTTGCAATTTTAGCTTGAAAGGGATGAATTATTGTTTTCCCTACGAATCCATTATATTTATCAAGAAGAACTTCTTTTTCAAAGGTATTTTTTGTATAATGATTTTCAAAATTGAAGTGCTCATTAACAGGAGCCGACATTACATAACCATCTCTTTGAAAGAAATTTAAAATGTCTGTAAGACAGTCATTAATTACGGAAAGATCATAAATTGTACAATCTTTACCTCGTCTTAAACTGTATATTCCAGAGAAGTCAGTGCCGCCTACCCTTATATTTAAAATCATATCTTTATAATTATCTATTAAGTTCTTAATATTTAACAATTCCTTAATTCTAGTTTCTTTATATATTATTTCAGGCGTTTCTAAAATAGGCATAACATATAAATTCCTATTATTATTTAAGTTGTAGGATTTTATTAATGAAAGGTATTCTTCACCATCAAAGGAATTAAATTTTGGGATAATTATTCCACAAAGAGTTCTCAGTTTTGAAGTAGTCAATAACATTTTAAGC
>DAOUPR010000255.1 GCA_030626065.1 Clostridium sp.
GGATGATTTCCTCATTCTTCGGAAATCTTTTAATTAAATAGTCGATTTTGCATTGCAAAATCATCCTTAGATTCACACTCCACATTTCACTCTTCACACTATTATTAAAGTAAAACTTTATCTCAAAATAATAATATAAATATCAACAACTTTTTAAAACAGAGCCTAATTTAAATAAAAGATTTAACTATTCACTATTTACCATGCACTGTGAACTGTGAACCGTGAACTCTAATTTTTATGAGTTGACAAAAAAGGAAAGTTTTGATAAAATTTAGAAGTATTCAAATGGAAAGACAGTATTGTTTTTTTGTTTGTTAATAAAAAAACATTTACCTAACAGAGAAGTTAATCTGATCTGAAAGGAAGTTGGAAATAGTGTTGATATATTAAGAAAATTATAAATTACATTTATAATCTTAGTATTATGCATATTTTGTATATGATAACTTCCTTTTAATAGGGAAGTTTTTTTATGTATTTAGATAATAGTGGTTAACTAATAATGAATGATTACTTATTAATTGCCAGTGTTTTTAATGTCTTAGTTTTTAGAACTTAGGTCTTTGGTTTAAGGTCTTAGGTTTAAGGTCTTAGGTTTAAGGTCTTAGGTTTAAGCTTTTAAGTATTTAATATTTTAACTGCACTCTGCACTCTGAAAATTGCACACTTGTTTAAGAAGAGAACTGCACTCTGCAAATTGCACACTTGTTTCAAAAAAAATAAGGGGGAATTTTAAATGAAAAAGATAACATCAATATTGCTGTCAGTATTTTTAATAATGGCTATGGTAGCTGGATGTGCTACAAATGCTAATAATAATGAAGAGAAATCACAAAATAATGCTCAAAACAATGAGGTAGCAAATGAAGAAAATCAAAATAATGAAGAGCAAGAGGCGGTAACTATTAATATAGTTAATCCTGCTGGAAGTCCTACATTAAGTATGTTAAAATTAATGAAAGAAGAACCAAGTATTGGAGAAAATGTAACTACTAATTATGAGATGGTCTTAACAACTGATAATCTAGTTGAAAAATTAACTTCAGGAGAAGCAGATATTGCTGTTGTTCCTACAAATTTAGCTGCTAAGTTATACAATAGAAATTTAGAATATAAATTAGCTTCAACTGTAATAGGTGGAAATTTATTTATAGTTTCTGATGAAGAAGTAGCTGGATGGGAAGACTTAAAAGGAAAAGAAATTACTACTATCGGGCAAGGTATGACACCAGATATTTTACTTAGATACTTAATGAAAGAAAATGGAGTTAATCCAGATGAAGATGTAACAATAAAATATATGGCTGGTTCAACAGAACTTGCACCTGCATATATTTCAGGGAATATTAAGACTAGTATGATGCCAGAACCAATGCTTTCTACTGTGAAAATTAAAAAAGAAGATACTAAAGTAGTAATTGATCTTCAAGAAGAGTGGAATAAAATAAAAGGAACAGAAAATGGATATCCACAAGCATCTATATTAATCAAAAATGAGTTGATTGAAAATAATCCAGAGGTTGTTGAAAAATTCTTAAATGAATTAGAAAATAGTATTACTTGGTTAAATGAAAATCCTGAAAAAGCAGGAGAATATGCAGAAGAATTAGAAATTGGATTACCAAAAGCTGTAGTAGCTAAGTCATTAAAAGGATCCAATATTTCATATACTAGCGCAGAAGATGCAGAAAAATCAATAAATGAGTACCTTCAAGTTTTAATGGATTTTTCAGCCGATTCAATAGGGGGCAAACTACCTGATGAAAACTTCTACTATAAAAAATAAGAAGCTTTTCAGTATATTTATAATAGTTGTGATTTTAATAATATGGGAAATAACTGCTTTAGGGGTGGATAAGGAAATTCTTATTCCTACCCCTAAGGCTACTTTTGTTTCACTTTTTAAAATAATACAGAGTAAAAATTTTTTAATTATTGTATTTTCCACACTTAAAAGAACTTTTATTAGTTTTTTTATATCTCTTTTTTTAGCTCTTATATTTGGAACTTTATCAGGTTTATTTAAAAATCTTTTTCATATAATAGAACCAATTATAGCAATTATAAGGTCAACACCGACTATGGCAATTATAATACTTGCTTTAATATGGCTAGGTGGAGAGAGAGCACCTGTTTTGATTGGTTTTATAGTTGTATTCCCTATTTTATATAGTTCTGTTTATAGAGGAATTGTCCAAACAGATGAAAAATTGATACAAATGGCAAAAAGCTATGATGTCAAAAGGGGTATTATCTTAAAAGATATATATATTCCATCGATAAAAAGCTATTTATTAGCAGGGATAAATGCTGCTTTAGGTTTATGCTTTAAGGTAATGATTTCAGCAGAAGTGTTAGGCCAGCCTAAATATGCAATGGGAACAAGTCTTTATATGCAAAAAATAAACTTGGATATGGCAGGAGTTTTTGCCTGGAGTATTATTCTTATTGTTATAGCTGTATTATTTGAGAAACTGGTTTCTTTGTTTTTTAAAGAACGGTAAATAAAATTAAAAGAAATGCACAATGAACAATGCACAATGCACAATGCACAATGCACAATGCACAATGCACAATTAAGGATGAAATTTTTTAGCAGAGCTAAAAAATTTCTTTATTATATTAATTAAATTATAATTTTGCTTTGCAAAATTGATATCTTAAAACATTTATTAAAGATTTTCTGACCAAAGGGAAGAAAAACATCATTAATTGTGCATTGTAAATTGTGCATTGTGCATTAGAATTAAGTAAGGTGTATAAATGTGTTAATGGCAAGTTATCTAGTTAGTAGGTAAATTAAGATAAAGGAGCAATAAACTATGGTTTCAATAAATAATTTAGGGAAAAAATACGATGATGAGTGGGTTATACGTAATCTGAATTTGGATATAAGTGAAAATGAGATAGTATCAATACTAGGACCATCAGGATGTGGTAAAACTACATTACTAAATATTATATCGGGATTGATTGAATATGATGAGGGCGAAGTTGTTAGGGATAAAAATAAGAAGCTTTCTTATCTATTTCAGGAGCCTAGATTATTAGAATGGAAAACAGTTTTTGAAAATGTTGAATTTGTAGTTAAAAACAAAATTCAAAATTCTAAAGAGAGAAAGGAAAAAGTAGAAGAATACTTAGAACAAGTAGGTATGATAGAATATAAAAATTATTATCCTAATAAAATAAGTGGAGGAATGAAGCAAAGGACTGCACTAGCTAGAGCGTTTGTATTTCCCTCACAAATATTATTAATGGATGAACCTTTTAAATCACTGGATCTACAGTTAAGATTCAATTTGATTAAATACTTTAAGAAGCTTTGGCAGAAGGAAAATAAGACAGTTGTCTTTGTAACTCATGATATTCAATCTTCAATACAAATAGGAGATAGGATAGTAATAATGGCATCTAAACCATCAAAAGAAGAGGTGATTATTAATAATAACACACCCCTTTATAGTAGAAGATTAGATAATGATAATATTGTAAATATTGAAAAACAAATATATAAGAGAATGCTCAATGATAACATAGTTAGTTAAATAACTAATCCACTATTCAAAATTAATATTTTCAAAGAATTCATTTAAATCTTCATTATTTTTGAAAATACCTTGAGCTACTTTATCACCGCCACCGCCTTTTCCGTTAAAGGTAGATAGGTTGTTTTTGAATATTTTACCGCAATGTATTTGTATAGTTCCATTATGCATCATTATTACTCTGTTATCTTTCTTGGATGCAAAAAATATGACGCATGAAAATTTATTAAGTATTGTTTGGGCTAAGTCTTGAAGGTCATCGAAAGATTTATCAGAATAAATTTTCTTGATAATTGGTATTTCTGACCCATCAATAATAATATTACTAGAAGAATTAATTAAAGAATCTCCTTCATATTGGAAGGCTTGGAATTTATATAGTTTAATTTCTTTATTAAGAGTTTTAATTTTATCTTCATTTTTTATGATTTTTTCTATTATGGAATTATCATCAGTAGAGTAAATTTTATTAATATTTGTGACTATTTCATGCTTGTTTTGATAATCTTTAATAGCTCTTTTTCCACAATTAAAATACACCCTTGTTAATCCTTTATATTTCTCTGTTTTTAAAATTTTAATAATGCCTACTTCACCAGTTCGTTTTGGATGAGTTCCGCAACAAGCTACTATATCGATATCTTTTATCTGAACAATTCTAATATCTTCTTCTACTTTGAGTTCTTTTCTTAAAGGTAGTTTATCTGCTTTATCTTTATCCACCTTGAAAATATCAATATGAGTATTATCATATATTACATTATTTGAAAAACTTTCGACTTCAAAAATCATTTCTTTAGAAATATTTTCAAGATTTATGTCTATAGTTACATAATCTTCTCCCATATGAAAACCTAAATTATGAGCATTAAAAAGCTTTAAAAAAGCAGCTGATAATATATGTTCACCACAATGTTGTTGCATGTGGTCTAATCTTTTAAGCCAATTTAATTTGCATATAACTTCGTTATGTATAGGTTCTTTTTCTAATTCATGAAAAATCGTATCACCTTCTTTTGATACGTTA